>CAIRNL010000200.1 GCA_903879975.1 uncultured Chloroflexota bacterium
CGGCCGTGCTGGGCACTTCCATCGTTGCCTTGTCTGTCTCTACTTCGCATAGTACATCGTCGATCTTCACTCTATCGCCGACCTGTTTCTTCCAGTCGACGATGATGACGCTCTCAACCGTGTTGCCCTGTTTGGGCATAACGATGGGTGTTGCCATTCCAGACGCCTCGCTCTCTAGGTTTACAGTTGCATATCCCCGATGGATTCCAGCACATAGGTGGGCTGGTATGGGAAGCGCTCGATTTCGCCGTGTCGCGTCACGCCAGTCAGCACCAGCGCTGTATCCAGCCCACTGCTCACGGCGCCGACAATATCCGTGTCCATTCGATCTCCGATCATGATGGTCTCTTCCGAATGGGCGCCCAGGTAATTGAGCGCGCTGCGCATCATGTAGGGATTCGGCTTGCCCACGAAGAAGGGTGCCACGCCCGTCGCTTCCTTGATCAGCGCAGCCATCGCGCCGCACGCCGGCACCAGCCCGTCCTCAGTGGGACCGGAGGGGTCAGGGTTGGTCGCCACAAAGCGGGCGCCATCCGCGATCAGGCGGATGGCTTTGGTAATCTGGGCGATGTTGTAGCCGTGGGTTTCGCCCAGCACGACATAATCTGGCTCCGCTTCGGTCATGACGTAGCCGACGCTGTGCACGGCGTCGGTGAGGCCGCTTTCCCCAATAACAAAGGCCTTGCCGTTCGGCCGCTGATTCTGGATGAAGCGGGCAGTGGCAATGGCTGAGGTGAAGATGCGGTCGATCGGCACGCGCAGCCCAGCCGTCTGCAGGCGGTGTGCCAGGTCGCGCGGGGTGTACATCGGATTGTTCGTCAGAACGAGGTACTGCTGCCCGCTGTCGTTGAGCGCATCGATGAAGCGTTGGGCGCCGGGAATGGCAGTCTTGCCACGCACCAACACCCCATCCATATCCATCAGGTAGTTTCTATACTGTTTCATTGCAATCTCGCTCGGTGAAAGGGGGGAGGTTGTATTGGTTCAATTTGTTCGGTGTGCCGGCCTTGGCTGAAACCCCGCTGATCGGATGCTGTCTAGGCAATGACCACCTGGATGCCGGTGTCACGCACCTGGCGCACCATGGCGGGCGGCGCACCTTCGTCGGTGATGACAGCCGCAATCTGCTCCAGGCCGGCAAACGAGGCAAGGCCGATGCGTCCCCACTTTGTGGCATCGAGCACGGCAATGACCTGGCGGCACAGCGCAGCTAGCGGCCGCTTGACCGCCGCTTCTTCGGCGCTCACATCGGTCAATCCTGCCTCCAAATCCAGACCATGGGCGCCAAAAAAGCCCTTCTGTAGGTTGAAGTCGCGAATCTCGTCCAAACCATAGGCACCAACCAGCGATGCTGTCTCGCGCTGTAACATGCCGCCCACCATGACCAGGTCCACCGCTGGCGCGTCAAGTAGCTCGTGCGCCACCTCCAGGCTGTTGCTGACTACGGTGACGTAGCGGTGCTGTTTCAGGTGATAGGCGATAGCCAGCGATGTGCTGCTCGAATCAAGGAACACGGCATCGCCGTTGGCAATCCATCCAGCGCCGGCGCGGCCGATCCGGCTCTTTGCCTGTACCTGCCGCTGGCGACGGAGCGTCAACGCCAGATCGCCGGCGCCGCTGCCCAAGGCTACAGCGCCGCCATGTGTGCGAACCAGGAGTTTCTGCTCGGCCAGCGTCTGCAAGTCTGCCCGAATCGTTACCTCGGAGACGCCGAACCGCTGGCTCAGTTCCGCCACCGACACGCGCCCCTGCATCTGCACGATCTCGGCGATTGCGCGCCGCCGTTCGGCTAGGTAGAGATCGGTCTGCACGTCTAGGGTGTTGTGGAAATCTTCGCTTGCTTTCATTTGTTTTCGATTTTAACCGGAAATGACCCGGCTGTCAACGCACGCATGACCAGACTGTTGTGTGGGGGGACACACGCATGGCGTCACACCAGATAGGGAGAGAGCCGGGTCGTGAGGTATCCTATGAGGAGATCAACAATGGAGAGTTCTTTTTCAGCAGGAGCCTGTCATGTTTGCGCAGATTCGGGGTTTTCTGATGTATGTTGTGTGGCCGGTTGTCTTTCTAGGGCTGGGGGCGTGTGGCGCCTCAGCCGCAGCTTCAGCCACGGCGAATAGGGCTACGCCTGCCGCACCGATTGCTGCCCCTGTCATCGATCTCTGGGTCGATCCGTTGTACGGTGACAACAGCTGGGACGGCGCCACCCGCGCAACCGCGCTGCGCACCATCACTGCCGCCTGGCAACGCATCCCTGCCGACGTACCCTTGCAGAGCGCCGGCTATCGTATTCGGCTCGTCGCAGGCGACTATGCTGACAGTAGCTTCCCAGTCTACTGGGAAGATCGACAGGGGACGGCAAATTATCCGATTCGGATCGAGGCGGCAGACGGCGCTCGAACGGCGCGGCTCTCGGGCTACATCAACATGGCGAATGTTGACTATGTGGAGTTACGCGGTCTTGCCGTCACCAATCAGGGCGATGTCTTTCACTGCGAGCAGTGTCGTCACATTGTCATCGACGACACCGCCATGGATGGTGTACGGCAGGCGCACGAGACAATTAAGATCAACCAGTCCCAGTACATCACCATCGAGAACAGTGACATCCAGGGCAGCTATGAAAATGCTATCGATTTTGTTGCTGTGCAATATGCCACGATCCGCCACAATCGCATTCACGGCGCCGATGACTGGTGCATATATGTGAAGGGCGGCTCGGCCTATATCAGCGTAGAAGCCAATACGATCTACGATTGTGGGACCGGCGGCTTTACCGCTGGGCAGGGCACCGGCTTCGAGTATATGACATCCCCGTGGCTTCATTACGAGGCCTATGCTGTGCGTGTCGTCAACAATGTGATCCACGACACGGAGGGAGCAGGGCTTGGCGTCAACGGCGGATACGATATTCTTTTTGCCTACAATACTTTGTATCGGGTCGGCGCGCGCAGCCACGTGCTGGAGGTTGTCCATGGCGGCCGGTCGTGTGACGAGGACAGCCTGCGTTGCCAGGATCGCCATGCACAGGGCGGCTGGGGGCCCATCCAGGTCGGCGACGCCGCACCCATCCCCAATCGCAATGTCTTCATCTACAATAACTTGATTGTCAATCCAGCCGGCTATCAAAGCCAGTGGCAGCACTTGACGGTGCATGGACCCCTCGACCCGCCGGCTGGACTGCAGGTGCCATCCCCGGCGCTCACCGACGACAATCTGCACATTGTGGGCAACGTAATTTGGAACGGTCCGGCGAACCACGCGTTGGGGCTGGGTGATGACAGCGGCTGCCAGCCGGCTAATCCTACTTGTAACGAGCAGCAACTGCGCAGGGACAATGCCATCAACACCGTAGAACCGCACTTCGTGGATGTTGCTGCTCTGGATTTTCGGCTGGCGCATGGGGCTGACCTGCCTGCGCCTTGGCCCATTCCAGATTTCCCTACATGGGTATCGCTGACGCCCAGCGTGCCGGCTGCCAGCGACTTGCGCAACAGCGTGACCGTCGACTACACCGGCAACCAACGCAGCGGCTTCGATCTCCTGGGAGCATTTGCCGATAGCGCAGCTCCGCCGGCGACTTCTCCTACGGCCACGATGACTGCCACGATGCCAGCCACGACGCCAGCCGCGGCGCGGCTCCATCTGCCTGCCGTGCAGAACGAAGTCGTGGCCGCCAGCCCGACGCCTTCCCCTGCCGACACCCCCACGCCGCTCACTACGCCCGCCATGACACCGCCGCCCACCGGCTCAGTGCTTCTGCTCGCCCTCGGCGACAGCTTGACCGAGGGCGAGCGGGACGACAGCGGGAGCGGTGGCGGCTTCCCCCGACGCCTCGAGACCTTTCTGCAGGCCGCACGCCCCGCTTCGACCGTGCACAGCCTCGGACGCTCGGGCTGGACCTCTGCACAGGTCATCCTGGGCGCGAACGGACAATCTGGCCAGTTGCCCCAGGCCCTGCACCAGCTGAACGCAACGGGTGGCGCCAAGATAGCGACGCTCTGGATCGGCAGCAACGATCTCTGGTACCTCTACGACGCCCGTCCCGACCCCATGGCCGACGACCAGGAGCAGCAGAATCTCGCTGCCTACACAGCCAATGTCCGCACGATAGTGGCGCAGTTGCGCGGCGCAGGCGCTACGGTGCTGCTCGGCCTGCTCGACGATCAGTCGCTCCGCCCTGTGGTAGCGGCGCCGCCAAACCCAGCCGAGCCCGCCTTTCCCAATATCAGCGCAGAGGATCGCACACGGATGTCGCAGCAGGTGGGACGCTACAACGCCGCCCTGCGTGCGCTGGCCGCCGAAATCGATAACGTGATCGTCGTGGATTTCTTTGGCACCGACATTTTCACCAACCCGGCGACGCTGGCCGACGACGGCAATCATCCCAACGGCGCTGGATACGATGCGATCGCAGCGCTCTGGCAGGCTGCACTGGCGGGCTGGCTGGCAGAATAGGCACCCACCAGCCAGCGGGTCTGTCAGGCGTCGTTGCGCGCGATCGGGAGCGCCAGGCCCTTGCCCTCCCAGTCATGCCGCATCCACGCATACCGGCGGTCGTCCAGCGGCGGGCGGGCGCGCTCCTCGTCGAGTAATTCGCCGGCCAGATAGTTGAGGAAGTAGACGTTGCTGCCGGGTGCAGCTGCGACAGGGTGGTAGCCTTGTGTCACCAGCACCAAGTCACCGCTGCGCACCGGCAGCAGTTCGTCAAACTCCCTGTCGATGCAGTAGTTGCGATGGATGGCGAAGCCGTCGGCTGGATCGATGCGATAATAGTAGGTCTCTTCCAGATAGGGGGAGCCGCCCGAACCGTCATGGCAGTGGGGTGGCCAGCCCGACCACGACCCGCCGGGTACATAGACTTCGAAGAGGATCAGTCGTTCGGCGGGCAGCGGGGGCGCAAGGATGTGATTGACCTGGCGTCGAGCCGCACCGCCCCCGCGTATCTCGCATTCGATCTCCTGCGGTCGGATCAGGCGCACGCCGTACCGGCCCTCTGCCGGTGCCCCACCGAAGGCGAATTCAAACGCACTCTCTGCCTCGATCTCGATCGTCTTGCCGGGTGGGGCGTAGAGCAGTGCCGGCGGGCCGACAAAGACGCTGGCGCGGTTGAGCGTATAGGTCGCCCCGTCCACCTCGATCGTTCCACTGCCCTGCAACGGCACGATCGCCACCTCCTCCCTGTTCGTCTGCACAGTATAGCGTTCTCCCGCTGCCAGCACAACGACGCGGAAACTCAGGTATTGCCAGCCCACCCCCTGCGCGGTCACGGCGAGGGTCTCGCCCGTTTTGCCTGCCGGTCGAATCAAATGTTCCATCGGATGCTCCTTTCGTCATGAAAACGGTACGCGCGCACGGTCAGGCACCGTGCGTCTCATCAGGCACACCGGGCAGCTCGCCCGCGAATTCCTCTACTTCCTCCCGCCGGGGCATGGCGGCCGCACAACCGTGGCGCGTCACCACCAGCGCGCCGCACGCGTTCCCCATACGCACGCTGGCACGCCAATCCCATCCCTGGCAGCGGCCGTAGATCAGCCCGCCGGCGAAAGCGTCTCCAGCGCCGACACTGTTCAGCACAGAGACAGGAAAACCCGGTACCTGCATCTCCCCCTGCCCTGCCGCCAGCACACTGGCCCCGCGCGCCCCACGCTTGAGGATCAGCGTGGGGCCGTCGCCTGCATTCAGGAAAGGCGGAATCCGCTCATCCAATTCAGCAATCTGGCCGCTGCTCAGGCGTTTGCCGGCAAAAACATCCTCCGGCGTGGCGCCCACCAGCGCATAGACCTCCTCCTCAGTGCCGATGACCACGTCGATCACGGGCAGCAGGCGCTGCAGCGCCGCACGCAGCTCGACGGGGCTCGGCCAGTGATCCGGGCGCAGGTCGAGGTCGAGATAGGTCGCCACGCCGGCATCCCTCGCGCGTTGCGCGGCGACAAGTGTGGCCTCGCCACAGCTCCCTCGGCTCAGTGCAGTCCCGGAAAGCAGCAGGATGCGCGCCCGTTCGATCGGCGCAGCGGCGATGTCCTCCCCATTCAGCCAGATGTCCGCTGGGTTGTGCCGATAAAAGACGAGTGGGAAGCGGTCGGGTGGCTGTACCCCGACAATGGCCAGCCCTGTATGGGTGCCTGGCTTGCGCACAATGCAGCGCACGTCGATGCCTTCTGCGACCAGATGGGACAATACGAAGTCGCCCACCAGGTCCGCCCCGACAGCAGTCAGCAGGGCGACGCGCAGCCCGAGCCGGCTTGCCGCTACCGCGATGTTGGTCGGTGAACCGCCGATGTGCGCGTCGAACCCTGTGATGTCGGCAAAGGGGGCGCCGACGTTCTGGGCGAACAAGTCCATCCCGCAGCGGCCAAGGGTGATCAGATCGTACGCGGATGCTCGCAAGATCTCCTCGCTTTCCAGGTGCCGCAGCGCACCGGCGCCGCAGCATGAATCAATCAATTGCGCCGGAGGGCACTCTGCCAAACGGCTCTCCAGGCTGGAGACTCCCCCAATCGGTGCGCCATGAACCCCGATGGGCACAAGTTCGTCGCTGCTTTCGCAGCGCAATTGAACCCACCGCCCCGCACACCCCTACGGGCACGGCAGTGTACTGCCAATTTCGTCGACGGCTACCCAGCGCCGGTCTTCCGCCGGCCACGCGCTGCGCGCAGCCCATGTGTACTGCCAATTTCGTCGATGGCTACCCAGCGCCGGTCTTCCGCCGGCCACGCGCTGCGCGCAGCCCATGTGTACTGCCAATTTCGTCGA
>CAIRNL010000201.1 GCA_903879975.1 uncultured Chloroflexota bacterium
ATCGGGATCGGGCGGCGGTGGCAACTGGGCCTGCTCGATGGCGGTCAGCGCCTGGTCGTAGGCAGTTTCTGCCGCCTGTCTGGCCTGGGCGATGTGAGCGATGCTGGTGCTCTGGCCAGCAGTCTCCAGCAGCTTGACCAGTTCGCCGGTGGCCGTCTTACGCAGGGGTTCTTTCGCCGCCCCCCTGTCCAGTTCGCTGGCGACGCCATCCAATAGCGCTTGAATCTCAGCGACTGCCGGCCTCCTGGCGTTGGCAACCAACTGGTCGTTCACACTGCGGGCTGTGTAGCTCAGATTCGCCACTTCGTGGAGCAGACCGTAGGGATGGGGAGCCGCCAGGATCATCTCCATGCGCGCCAGGGCCGGACCCGCCTCCGGGTGGGCTTCCAGTTGCAGGCGATTTTGGCCCAGCTCATCCACGGCCCGCCGCAGTTGCTCCCAGCTGTGCCGCTGGTTGGTATAAAAGCCCTGGAGGTCGTGGAGGTCATCGGCCAGGTCGCGCAGTGCGTCTGCGTTCTCGACGAAGCGTTTCAAGAAACGCACCGAATCCGACTCTTCGGTAAATTTGCGCAGGGCGGTCAGGCCGTCCCGGATTTCGCTCAGCCCCGGATAGGCACCGGTCTTGGCCAGCGGTTCATAGCCGGCCAGGTCGCTGTGCCACCCGCTCAGTTTCTCCTTGAGCAGGGTAAACAACGCCATCTCTCCACCCGGCCCCTGTTGGGCGAAGAGTTCCTTCCCCAACGCCTGGGCCTGTTTGATCAGATCGCTGCTCGCCGACGCCCGCAGGGTGATGATGACCTGCCGCTGCTTGCTGCTGGCAGTGAGGTGGTCGTAGGCCTGGTCCAACCGCAGGGGTGCGGCGCTAGCCACCAGGTTGATCTCCTTGAGTACAGCCAGCCGCGCCACCAAGAGCACGACCTCCAACTCGGGCCAGCCGTAGGGGCGCTCGCCGTAGCGGCTGTTGATGAGATCGAAGAGGAGAATCTGTTTGCTTGTCAGCGCACAGAGGCGGACGTACTCGCGCAGATCATCCAGCGCTTGGATGTTGGCCTCCGCCGTCTCCAGCCCCAGATTTACCTGCTCGATGTCGTTGGCGCGCAGGGTGCTCTGAATCTCCTGCTTGGGGTTGGGGTGCAGGTACTGGAGATAACCCATCTTGGGATAGGCGTTCTGGATCAAGTATTCCAGCGTCTCGCCCAGGGCGCGCCTGGGGTCACTTTGGGCAATGTTGAGTTTGTGGCCGCTGGCAAAGTAGCTGGCCGCCTCCAGCATCGACTTGAGTCTTTCCACGATCCGGGCACGCCGCGCCCGGTTTTCGTCGCTGCGGTCGCGCAGGATGCGTTTGGTGGTGTCGGGCAGGGAGCCGGTGTGCTTGGTCTTGACATAGGACTCGGTCTGTAAATAGGTCCGCAACTCCCGGCCCAGGTTCGGGTCGTCGGGCAAACGAATGATCACGCGGCCGTTCTCGCCAGTGTCCAGAATGCATTTGGCGTCAGCCGTGTACAATGGGTAGTGATCCCCCAGTGGACTGACAAAGGTCACTTCCAGGCTGCCCTCGATCCGGTTCCCAACCGGATGATCGTCACAGAGCCGGGCAAATGTGAAGTCGCGCCCGGTCACGCTGTAGGTATGCTTGCGCACATCGCCCAGGATGTCTTCGAAGAGCAGTTTGCCCAGCTCCCGCTCTTCTGCGCCGGACGGGATCGTGACGTTTTTGATCTCGCGGCCGATATCCCGCTCATCGTTGGTCAGGAAGAAGTAGAGGTCGCCGTTGCGGGCAATCAGCGTCTCGCTTTCCAGCCGGGTCAGGGCGGCCTCGATGCGTCTGCGCAGGGCCAGCCTGTCCGTGTCAATCTCGTCCACACAGAGGGTGACCAGGTTGTCCACGCTGCCGGGCAATTCGTCGATGTAACGGATGAGGAAGAGGAGCTTCAGCAGCGTGACGTCGAAGGCTTCCAATGCGTGATTGTCGCCGGCCTGGTCGATGGTGCGCTTGACGGCTGTGTCGAGAAAACCCTCGACAGCCGGGTAAAAGCGATAAAATGGCGCCAGTGCGCCGACCTCTGTGCTCCCCAACTGTTTGGCCGCGCCCTGAAATGCGTCCAGGGTGGAGCGCTCACCCTGAGAAAGATGTAGACCGGTCGCGCCGGCCTTGCGGATCGACTCAAAGACCTTCTGTACCAGGTTAAACTGATAGGCGGCAAAGGGATAGCAGGCGGCAAAGTCGGTAGCGTCGGCGTAGGTCTTGAAGGACATGCCCGCGTTCACAAACGAAAGCTGGTTCTTCAAGATATCCTGTTTGCCGGCGTAGGCTGCAGCCAGCGGTGCGGCGGCGGCGGCATTTTTGTACAGGAGGCGTTTCTTGATCACCTCATCCACGTTGGCGCTGGAGAGGGAAAGCCGTGTCTTGAAACGTCCCTGAATTTTTGAAAAATCCTGGGCCTTGGCGCCTTTCAGATCGCCGAGCACCGCGTCCAGGTCTTCCTGCGAAGTCACGACAACCCAGGCCCGGCCACGACAGACTATGCCAAGCTGTTCGGTGATCGTCTGCAGATTGAGCATGAGATGGGTGTCGCTGCCGATGAACTGGCCGACCTCATCCGCCAGGAACATGATGCGGTGCTTCGGGCCTTGGCGGTCCAGATAACGTTTGACCCACTTGGTGAAATTCTCCACGGTCAGGCTGAAATTGCCTTCTGCGCCGTCGACCCACTTTTCCACCGAGCCTTCGCTCTGTCCCAGAGCCTCGGTGAGCGCGGCGACAACTTCGTCCCGATGGAATTCCCACGCGTCCCGCTCCTGTAACCAAGGCTCACCGGATACCCGCTCGAACGCCGCATGGAACACTGCAAGCTGCCCCTTCTCGTCGAGATGGCGTTCCATGTGGGCGATGTGGGGGTGGTCGCCACTGTACCCCTGTTTCTCGTTCAGCAGCTTGAGGAAGACCTGCAGCAATGCGTTTCGCCCCTCGCGGTGATCCGCCTTAACGTCAATGTTGAAGAGAATCGTGTCGATGGAAGCGGCAACGATCTTCTTCAGGTCGGCAAAGAGGATGGCGTCGTCCAGCTTCTCGGCAAAGAAGTCAACCGCTCGTCGCCGCTCGCCAGTATGGGTATGCTCCTTGTTCTCGAGCAGGTAGGAGAGCACCTTAATGAAGTGGGACTTGCCGGAGCCGAAGAAGCCGGAGATCCACACCCCGTTCTTGTCCGCCGCGTGGGTCTCGGACTCAATGGTCGCAAGCAGGACTGCCACCAGGTTGTAGAGATGCTTTGCCAGTTCTCGAGTGACCACAAACTCGTCGAGCTCCTGCCACACGGAAGAATCGTCGAGTTGATCGGCCTTGACCACGCCGTTGATGTGGCGATAGATGTCGCGGTCGAAAAGGTCCTGGATCTTCATGCTTCCGTTCCTCTGGGTATCAAAATGAAAGCTCGATAGTAGGGCTTGTTGGTTGGACTGGAGGCCATCGTGGCAATCTGCCCGAAGAGCCGCAGTGTCGTTCCGTCGAAGGTGCCGGGATAAAACATCACCAGGGGTGTTTTATTCATCACCGTGTGCATGCAGTTCAGCAGGCTGTGGGCTCGCAACATGGGCCACACGCTGCCCACACCAGAGAGCAGCACCAAATCGTAGTCTGCTGGCCTATGTTCGGCAGCGATGAAATCGCGAACCTTCTCCGCGGCCAGGGGACCCTTCAACGCCCGCAGGACAGCGGCAGCGTCCTTGGTCGCCTCCATCTTCAATGCCTTGTCGAAAAGTCCACGCTGTTTGAGATAGGCCAGGATCACATCGAGCAAGTCCAGGTGGAGAACAGTACGCTCCTCGTGGTGGCTTTCAAAGCGGGCCATCAACATCGCAATATGTTCACGGACCACGAGTTCCGCCTCCGCCGGATAGTCGAAGATGTAGCAGGCGATCTCGTTGCCGATGCCCTCACTCGAAAGCAAGGTGCCACTGGTGAGACGCGGCAGGATCTGGTTCAGGCGGCTGGCAAGGCTCGCACTCATTCTGCCACCTCCATGCAGCGCAGCACATAGATTTCACCACGTGCTCGCAGATAGGCGGCCAGTTGAGTATCCACGAAGACGTTTTGCAGCAACAGGCCGCGCGTATCTTTCAGGTAGCCAGCCTCAGCTAACATCGAGAAGACCGCCGAACGCAGCCTGGCCACGGTGGCGTCACTCCAGTAGGGCATGTCCGGATCGCGCCCGCGGCAACCCGCGATGTATTCGCTCCACATGCGGTACTCGAGTTTTTTGGCGAAGCTGGCGCGTTGTTCACGCAAGGGGATGTCCATAAAATCGCCGAGGAGTCGGCTGTTCTTGACTGCACCAGCGAAGAGTGCCTGGGTAGCCTGTAGACGATCCCCCTCCCGCACCATCTTCCACACCTCTGCGCCCAGCGGCTCCAGCCGGGCGCGCAGCAGGCGAGAGATACGCTTGACGGACACCACACTGTCCATTTGCAGCCTGTTTTGATCCAAAATCGCCTCGTTCCAGGCATCGTCGCTCACTGCCTGCAGAAGGAGGTCTGCGATGATGCGGCTTTCCCTGAGCCGCAGCGAGGCGGTGGTGATGGTAGCGGTGTAGATCATGTTGGTACCACCAGTTGAAATGGGAAGTGGCGTGCTTCGCCCTTAGGACTTGCATCAGAATAAGTTAACCAAATTTCTGGCTGCTGACCAGTGAGCCGCATGCCGAAATCGCGCAGGTTATTTTGACGCAGGCCCTTAGTATGTTCTGGGTGAGAAAGCTCAGTAGTTGCGTCAAAGAGGCTGTAACTGCGCACGCAAATCCCGATTGCGTCCCATGCAGGCAGTGCCATTCTTCTTTCCCACCGTTGCCAACTCATATCTGAGTGTTTGGAAAGGGTGAGCATTTCTTCAAAGGGGTCTGGCTGTTGCATGAGGTTCAGCTTTGCCGTGATCTTTCTGTAAACGGGGCTGGCACGGGTTAAGGTTCAGATTGGATACGGGACATTGAGACAATCGGCTGCAATGTTCAATGTGTCGTCGACCAAGCAGCTAAAGGTGAACGATACCGATATACCTCCCCTGCGCTGGATCCATGCCGACGTGTGAGCGCAGACCTGGACCCTGTGCTTGACGGATGACGTGGCAAGCGGCGCAGCTGTGTCCTGCTGTTCAGCGAGCCGCACCTTGTCACCAGTAGTATAGCGAGCCAACGGATTGACTCCAACCCGGCCACGATGGTGATCACCTCTGTATCGCTCGGCACTGTAACGCCCGAATGCAGAGCGCCTGCGAATTTTGGAATAATGCCGGCGCCCCAGTCTTCTTGCTGTTGGCGCTGATCGATCCTCTGTGCTGCTGTATCTGTGTATCGGCTTCTATTCAATCGCCCAGGTATAGCGCGTTTTCAAGCCGTTGAGGTGCGTCCGGGGCAGCCATCCCTCTTTCTGCATTCTGCCCACCACAATACCGGGCGCAATGCCGATCTGCGCGGCAGCTTGGCGAATAGCAGCCTCCGATCGCATACCCGCCAGTTGGGTCGCTGCTGCCGGCGGAATCAGGAAATCACGTGCGAAGGCGTTGGCTTCCGCCTCTTCCTGACCGTCCAGATGCTCCTCCACTTCCAGAAAGAGCAGGCGCTTGCCATGCAGCAGCAAGTGCCCTGCCTCATGGAAGAACGAAAACCAAAGCTGGTCGTTGGATTTGTAGCGCAAACTCAACATCAGGAGCGCACAGTTTGCCGTTAGCCAGCGCACGGCGCCGCTCGCTGGGCAGCCAGACGGCGCCGGCTCCAGCACCACCGCCACCCCAGCTGCCGCGCACAGTGCCATCATTCTGGGCACGAAGATGTCTGGCTCCGGTTCATTCGTCAGCGTCCGTAGCTGCTGCAGCGCTTGTCGGAACGCCCTACGCTCAAAGGGTGCACATTCGATAGCGGCCGCGCGGCGTTCGCCCTGGCGTAGCCAGGCCGCCACGGCGCCCGGCTGCATGACATCGCTCGGGGACGCACGAAAGGCCGCCAGCGGCGCGATATATTGTTCGCTCCATGCGGATACTGTGGCGACGCCAAAAAAGCGCAGACATTCTGCCACCTGTGCGGCGGCGTTGTCCCGGCAGTCTTGTACCCAGCCAAAACGCACCATCTCCTTGAGTGGAAGTTCCGCCAGCCAGGTACTTTCCCGCACCATGGCAGCCTGTTCCGCCCGACGCGCCAGTGCCTCACGATACTCGGCCTCGCGCTGCAGCCAGAAGCGCGCCGTACTGCCCAGAACTCGCTCTAGGCGCAGCGCTGTCTCCTCACGGATCGGCGCCTTGCCGCGCAGCAACTGATTGACGTGTTTGGGCGTGTAATCGATACGCTGGGCAAACTCAGCCTGCGACCAGCCCCGTTCTTCCAGAACGTCGGCAATCGTATCGCCTGGTGGTGAGAGCCAGTCCGGTGCGAATTGAACTTGCGTGTCAGCCATGGTAGTCACCTATGAACTCGATCCGAACCCGCGTTACGCGCGTCCAATCAATGCTTCCGTCATCGTCGACCGGGATTGGTGCGTTCGCCGCGCGAAAGACCAGGCGCCGGCCGCCATCCAGTCGCACCGAGAACTGGCCGGCGCGGTCGCCTTGGAGCGGGTGGGGAAAGCCGGCCACCAACTCGCCGACATGAGCAGCGGCGGTCAGGTCGGCCAAGCGGGCAAAGAGCTTTCTTGCACCCGGCTGGCCTAGCTCACGCATGGCTCGCCGTTCAGATTGGCACAGTTCCGCTAAATCTTTCGATGAAAACTCAATGTCCATGCACGATTATACCACAAATTATTTACCAGATTGGTAATGATAACTCTATCCCAGTATTTTAATCTCTAGGATGGCTGCTGGAGTGGGTGAAGCCGCCGTGTATCTTTTGAGTTCGCCCAGTACCGACCTGATTTATCGGACTTTGGCCACCCCGAATTGCTGTCGATCAAAAGATCAGCCAACTCAAGCACTGCAGTAGCAAAGGCAATGGCGTCATCGTCTAAAAGCACCATTGACAACTCGTTGAAGTGGCAGCCAAAAATGTTCCGTGCTTGCGCCATTTTCTGGAGGTTATCCAAGATAGGGGCGAGCTGATGCGATATGAGCAGTTCAGCACCCGATCCGTCAGTCTCCCTACGTTCCACTGTGAGCGACGAACGCAATTTTCCCTTCACACTGGGCAACAGGTCTCCCAACGTCGGCTTGCCGCGGCGCCGCGGTGTTTTTGATATTCTAAAAGGGAACCACCGAGCGAGGTTTTGATATTCGAAAAGGGGACCACCTGAAACAGTGCTCCGCTACGATGAATCGACAAGATTCAAAGAAAGCGGAGGGAAAGATGATCAGTGTGGAAGAACGAGAACAAATACGGCGCGCGTACTTAATTGAGGGGAAGACACAGCGGCGGATTGCCAAAGAGTTGAGGGTGTCACGCAAGACAGTGCGGAAAGCGATAGAGGAGGCTGGACCGTCAATCTATACGCTGAGCGGACCACGCCCGGCGCCAGTGTTGGATGAGTACAAAGCGCGCATCGAGGCGTTGTTGGCAGAAGCGGAGCGGATGCCGCGCAAACAACGATA
>CAIRNL010000202.1 GCA_903879975.1 uncultured Chloroflexota bacterium
CAACCTCGCCCAACACAATATCGATCGCACCCAGAATGACCACAGCATCGGCAATCTTGTAGCCGACACTCATGGGACCCAACGCATTCAGGTTGATGTAGCTGGGACTGCGCACGTGATAGCGGTAGGGGTTAGCCTTGTTGTCGCTGACGACGTAATAGCCCAGTTCGCCTTTCGGCGCCTCGATACGCGCATAGGCCTCCCCTTCGACCGGGCGGAAGGTGTAGCCACCCTTGCCTCCCAGAGTCCCTCCCTTGGGAATATCGCGCAGAGCCTGCTGCAAAATCTTGATGCTCTCGCGCGCTTCGAGCAGGCGGATGTAGTAGCGGGCGTAGATATCGCTCTCCTGCAGCGTTGGAACATCGAAATTGAAGCGATCGTAGATGCAGTACGGCTCGGCCTTGCGGATGTCGTACGGAATCCCAGCCGCACGGATCATGGGACCACTCACGCTCAGCGCAATCAAATCCTGCGCCGACAGGTAGCCGACACCACGGCCGCGAGCCTTGACGATCTCGTTGCCGCTGAGCAGGTCGTCGAGCTGATCGAGCGCACGCGGCAGACGGTCGTGCACCAAGTACTTGGCACGTTCCTCCCAACCAGGCGTCAAGTCGCGCACGACGCCGCCGAAACGCATGTAGTTACACATGAGACGAGCGCCGCTCACCTCCTCGAAGAGGTCGAGAATCATCTCTCTTTCTTCGATGGCATAGAGCGCCGGCGTCTGCAACGCGCCCAGGTCATTGAGGATAAAACCGATGGACCAGGTGTGATTCACGATGCGGGTCAGTTCGGCCATGATCACGCGAATGTACTGCGCCCGCTCCGGCACCTCGATGTTGAGTAGCTTCTCCACAGCCAGGGCATAGCCCAGGTTGTTGCTCATCGAGTTGATGTAATCCAGACGATCGGTGAAGGGCATGTTCATGAGCCAGGTGTTGCGCTCGCCGATCTTTTCATGGTTCCGGTGCAGGTAGCCCATCTCCGGCTCCAACGCCAGGATCGTCTCCCCTTCCATACGGGTCAACATGCGGAAGACGCCGTGCGTGCTCGGATGGTGTGGCCCCAGGTTGATGACAATCGACTGTGTGTCGAGTTCGCCATAGCCGTGGTGGGGCGCCTGGCTCACGGGCACATAGGTGACCGGCGCTTGCCATGAGTCGGGATCCCAGCCAGAGGGATACGTGTTATTGTCGCCCCAGGGCAGCTTATCTTCATGCCACTGATAGCCGCCGCCGGGGTGGCGGCTCTTGAAAGGCTTGTTCTCCTCTTCGAAGTAGGCCTCTTTCCAATCCTTGCGCAGCGGGTGGCCGTTGAAACCTTCCCAGGTAAGGACACGACGCAGGTTGGGGTGCCCCTCGAAGATGATGCCAAAAAGGTCGTAGACCTCCCGTTCCTGCAGGTTGGCGCCAGGGTAGACTCCTGTCGCCGACGCAACCGTGTCGCCGTCGGGCACACGCACATGCAGGCGCACCGGGCCGCCGCCCTTCTTCGTGCTGTACAGGTGATAGACAACATCGAATCGCTCGCTGATGCCGGCGCGTGCCTTCCCCTTGTAGGCCTGGTAGTCGACACAGGTCAGGTTGGAAAGCAGGTCGTACTGCTCCTTGTCGCGCAGATAGGCCAGCAGGTCAACCAACTTGTCGGGCGCAACGACAAGCGCCTTTTCGGTGTCGTCCGCCCAGGTACCGAGAACTGCACCCGGTACAACGTCATTGTACGGCAGCAAGGAGTTTAGCGCCGGAGCTGTGGCGACCGCAGTTGCTTCACTCATGAAAAACCCCCAATCGGTTATGCTGGCTGCTTCTGCGCCCGGTATTTGGCCTGCGCGGCACGGATGCGCGCCTTGACATCGTCTGGCATGGACTGCGGCTGGAGCCGTGCCTGGCTGGCTGCACTGCTCACAGCACTCCCAGCGCCGGCACCCAGCGTATGCTCCTTGATGATCTGCACCTTACGCGGGTCGAAGACGTCCGGCCCAAGGATAGGCACCGGGATCGACTCACTGCCGGCCCGTCGATACCAGGGCACAGTGGTAATGCTCTGCCGCTCGACTTTTTCGTGCAGCTTGAGCAGGCCATAGATCAACGCTTCGGGTGTGGGCGGGCAGCCCGGCACGTAGACGTCGACCGGGATGTACTTGTCGATGCCGCTGACGACACTGTAGCCCTCCTTGAAGGGACCGCCGCCCGTGGCGCAGGCGCCCATACTCAGCACGTAGCGCGGCTCAGCCATCTGGTTGTAGATGCGCACGATGGCTGGCACCATCTTCTTGGTCACCGTACCGGAGACGATCATGAGGTCGCTCTGACGCGGGCTGGGACGCATGACCTCCATGCCAAAGCGCGCCAGGTCATAGCGACTGGCTGCAGTGGCGATCATCTCGATCGCACAGCATGCCAGGCCGAAAAGCAGCGGCCACATGCTCGACTTGCGGCTCCAGTTGTAGACCTTGTCCAGCGTCGTGACCATGACGTTGGGCTGCAGGTCATCTGGCACCTGGATGCGGTCATGCAGGAATTCATTCAGTTGCTCTTGCTTCAACGCAGAAAAGCTTGCCACTGGGGTCGTCGTCATAAAACTTATCCCTTATTCGCGGCTTGCAGGGCCTTTACAGGCCACTGCCCTTGTTCGATCAATACGGAGAAGAACTATCTGCTCTTGGAATCAGTATCCCCGTCTACGCTACCCTCTCCTAGTTTGTGCAAAATTCTACATGATGCGCTTGCTTCTGTCCAACTTTCCGTCAATTTAGCACACATTTAGAGAATACCTTCCGGGAAGGGGTCAGCAGGGTGCCCCGTCAAGCCACGCACATTGACCCCTTCCCAGAAGGTTTTGAACAAAATAATTCTCACAATTTTCATAATAATTGACACCCGCGCGCGGCGTGTGCTATACTCCCTCACATTCTTGGCGCGTGGAGCGGCTGAGGATTATAGCCAGCTGCATCCATGCCAACCGATTTCAGGAGTGAATATCGTGGGATTTTCATGGCCTTGGGGCAAGAAAAGTTCCTCCACCAATCAGATTCTATGGTGTGACCTGGGCGACTTGGGCGACCTGGTGCATCCGAGCGGACCCCATGAGCAGTGGCAGGATCACGGCTTGGGCCTGTTGCGCACCATTATGCACAACAACGGCATCATGACGGACATTGTTTCGACGCGTGCAGTGACTGCGTGGGAACAGCTTGCTCGA
Source organism: uncultured Chloroflexota bacterium (assembly GCA_903879975.1). Lineage (GTDB taxonomy): Bacteria > Chloroflexota > Anaerolineae > Caldilineales > Caldilineaceae > Caldilinea. Next base: position 3,202 of record CAIRNL010000202.1, read on the forward strand.
CAGATGCAGGGTTACGAGATGCTGCTGATGAATGTGCGCAGCTACACGTTCCCCGTGGGCCAGAAGGCAGCCAGGGTTTTCAAGGAAGTCAACCCCAACGGCATCGTTATCGCCGGCGGCATGCATGCCACGGTGGCGCCGCACGAGATGCTCGCTATCGACGCGTTCACTCATGTAGTGCAGGGGCCGGGTGAAGAGACGATCCTCGATCTCGTCAAAGACCCCCCCGCGTACGATCGGTTGGTGCAGGGTATAGGCGCCCGATCGATGGGCGAGTGGCCAATGATGGATCGCGAGCTGTGGCCAAAGCCAGTCGGCTGGCGTATGCAACGGCGCTGGAAGTGGAAGTGGCCGCTGGAACCGGAATGTGGCTGGGGTCCAGGCCCGATCGCGACGATCATCACCAGCCGCGTCTGCCCGTGGCAGTGTGTCTTCTGCAACGAGAACTCCTACATTCCCAATATGGGACGC
>CAIRNL010000203.1 GCA_903879975.1 uncultured Chloroflexota bacterium
GGGGCTTCCTTCCACCCTGCGCAAGGTCAGGTGTTTCACATGAACAGACAGTTTCGCTGGTGGCAGACCGGCATCATCTACCAGATCTACCCGCGCTCCTTCCAGGACAGCAACGGCGACGGCATCGGCGACCTGCACGGCATCCGCCGACGGCTGGACTATCTGCAGCGCCTGAACGTTGGCGCACTGTGGCTGTCGCCCATCTACCCCTCACCCATGCACGACTTCGGCTACGACGTGGCCGACTATACGGCGATCCATCCCATGTTCGGCACACTCGCAGACTTCGACGCACTGCTGGCCGACATCCACGCCCGCGACATGAAGCTGATCCTCGATCTGGTGCCCAATCATACCTCGGACGAACATCCGTGGTTCCAGGAAAGCCGAAGCAGCCGCACCGCCCCCAGACGCGACTGGTACATCTGGCGCGACCCGGCGCCGGACGGCGGCCCGCCCAACAACTGGACGAGTTTCTTCGGTGGTCCGGCGTGGACCTTCGACGAAGCGACAGGACAATACTACCTGCACCAGTTCGTCACCCAACAGCCAGAGTTGAACTATCGTAACCCGGCTGTGCTGGAAGCCTTGCTGGGCGAGATGCGCTTCTGGCTGGAACGCGGGGTCGATGGCTTCCGCGTCGATGTGATCTGGCTCATGATCAAGGACGCACAGCTGCGCGACGAGCCGGTCGACCCTGCCTGGGATGGTGTCAACCCACACTTCCGCCTGCAACACATCTACACGCAGAACCAACCCGAGGTCCATGACATCATCCGCCGCATGCGCGCGCTGCTGGATGAATACGATGACCGCATGATGGTGGGCGAGATTTACCTGCCCAACGAAAAACTGATTACTTACTACGGCGCTGAGCTGGACGAGTGCCACCTGCCCTTCAATTTCCAACTCATCCACACACAGTGGAAGGCGCCGGTCGTACGGGCCAGGGTCGACGCCTACGAAGCCGCGCTGCCGCCCGGCGCTTGGCCCAACTGGGTGCTCGGCAACCACGATCAGCCGCGCGTTGCCACACGTGTCGGTGCAGCACAGGGGCGTGTCGCCGCACTCCTGCTGCTCACACTGCGCGGTACGCCCACCTGTTACTACGGCGACGAGATCGGCATGGAGAACGTTCCGATCCCCTCTGAATCGATGCACGACCCCCAGGGCGTCAATCAACCGGAGATCGCGCACCTCATCAGTCGCGACCCGTGCCGCACCCCCATGCAGTGGGAGGCATCAGCCAATGCCGGCTTTACAGCGCCCGACATCCAGCCATGGCTACCCCTTTCTCTTGACTATGCGCAACACAATGTCGCCGTGCAGAGCGCCGACCCACACTCCATGCTCAATTTTTTCTGCGCCCTCACCGCCTTGCGTCGGTCGTCGCCGGCACTGACGATCGGTTCGTACACACCCGTCAACACAGCCGTGGAAAATCTCTTCGCCTACACGCGCACGCACGGCCCCGAACGGCTGCTGATCGTCCTCAACTTTGCCGGCAGCACACACCGCATCGATCTCAGTGCACTGGGCAAAGAGGCAGAGATCGTGCTCAGCACCGGCATGGAGAGCACGGGCAAGCTCCGGCTACGCGCGCTCTATGTAGTGGGCAACGAAGGGATGGTGCTCCGACTGTAAGTTCCACAACGCCCATCGGCTTCACCGATCGATACCAGAGTCAAAACCATTTCCACGCAGCCGCTGCAATTGACACGCAGCCACTTCAGGACGGAGGCAACCGATATGTCCCTCATTGCAGCAACGCCGGAAAGCACCGGCATGAGTTCAGAGCGCCTGGCACGCATCCGGCCAGCGATGCAGGCCGTCGTCGACCGCGGCCTGGTGGCCGGCATCCATACGACCATCACACGCCGGGGCAAGGTCGTGCATGACGAGCGCGTAGGCGCACTTGACCCAGCCACCGGCGTGCCACTGCCGGCCGACGCCCTCTATCGCATCTACTCCATGACCAAGCCCATCGTGTGCGTGGCGCTGATGGCGCTCTATGAAGAAGGGCGCTTTCAGCTCTACACACCAGCCGCCCGCTTCCTGCCCGCGCTGGGCAAGTTGAAAGTGCTGGAGGTAGCAGCGGACGGGACAGAACGGCTGGTCGACCCGATACGCCCCATCACCGTCGCCGACCTGATGATGCACACGGCAGGGTTCAGCTACAGCTTCCTCGATTCGCCAGCCTCTGGCCTCTATCGCACACACACGCCCGTGATCGGGGACAGCACCCTGACGCTCAGCGAGTTGATCGCCCACGCGTGCGAGTTGCCGCTGAGCTATCATCCGGGCAGCCGCTGGCATTACAGCATTTCGATCGACGTGGCCGCACACCTGGCGGAAATCGTCGCAGACCGGCCCCTGCGCGACCTGTTACAGGAACGTATCTTTGATCCGCTGGGCATGACCGACACCGATTTTGGCGTCCCGATCGGCAAACGCAATCTCGTGATGGCCATGCGCGGGGTGGACGATATCTGCGCCCCGGGCACCACGCTCGCGTCCATGTTTGATCGCTGGCTGCAAGGCGTCAACGTTGCGATCGACGTGGATGAGTCCTATCCGGTCAATCGGCCAGAGCGCTTCATGCGCGGCGGACACGGCCTTTTCTCCACAGCAGCCGACTATTTGCGCTTCGCCCAGATGATGCTCAACCGCGGCGAACTCGATGGAACGCGCATCCTCAGCCGCAAAACACTGGAGATGATGCATACCAACCACGTCCCGCGCACATTGCTCCCCTACGAAATCGGTGGGATTGCATCGCCTGGCTACGGCTTTGGCCTGGGTGAACGGGTGCTCGAGGATGTTGGGCTGGCCAATGTCATGGGATCACCCGGTGAGTTCGGTTGGGCTGGCGCAGCAAAAACCTATTACTGGGTCGATCCGGTCGAGGAAATGGTCGGGCTGTTCATGACACAGTTGCAGAGCACCGATGAGCCACAGATGACCTTCCGCACCCTGGCATACCAGTCGATCGCCGACTGAAGCCCAAACAAACACGACGCAATGCCAGGCAGATCCATCGCACAGCCCATCTCTGCAACAGACGATTCACCCTAGATATCGTGCTGATGCAGCGCACCCTGGCACATGCCAAAGTCATGCACAAGGGTACGCTGCAGCAGCACGCACCGGTCACCAAAGATCACAGGCTGAAAAAATCTTCTAGGCCCCTGCCTCGATGACCAACTCCTCCGCAACCTGGCCGGTGGGCACCTCGCCCTCGCCCTTGAGCGCATCGATGAGTTTGTTCAACGCCTGCATATAGGCCTTGGCGCTGGCGACGATGATATCGGTTTCCACACCACGGCCGCTGAAAAGACGGCGGCGCTGGCGACCCTGCGCAGTCTCAGTGTAGCCGCGGCTGTCCGGCACCTCGATGCGGATGGTGACATCACCGTTGGCATCGATCCCCTCGGTGATGGCCTGTACCAGGAACTCGACCAGGTTATTGGGCACTTGCACGACCTCGTTGATCGCACGGTACACGGCATCGACCGGGCCGGTGCCGATAGCGGCGCCCAGCTTGATCTCGCCGGTGGCGCTCTCTCTGAGCTTGACCACCGCAGTGGGCGTCAGCGCTGTGCCAGAATGAACCTGCACCTCGACTAGTTCCCACGCCTCGACAGGCTGGTAGAGTTCGTCGCCGACCAATGCCTCCAGATCGACTTCCGTGACACTTTTCTTCTTGTCAGCCAGATCTTTGAAACGGTGGAAAATCTCCTTCAACGCTTCCGGGGTGACATGGTAGCCCATACTCTCTAGCTTGCGCGCCAGAGCGTGCTTGCCCGAATGCTTGCCCAACACCAGCTTGCTCGTATTCAGGCCGATGGTCGACGCATCCATGATTTCGTAGGTACGCTTGTGCTTGAGCATGCCATCCTGGTGAATGCCGGCCTCGTGGGCAAAGGCGTTGGCACCGACAATCGCCTTGTTGGGCTGGATCACCATGCCCGTATAGCGGCTCACCATATCGCTGGTGCGGTGGATCTCGTGGGTGTGGATACCCGTGTCCAGATGATAGGTCTGCGGCCGCACATGCAGCGCCATCACCGTCTCTTCCAGGCTGGTGTTGCCGGCGCGCTCACCGATGCCGTTGATGGTGACTTCGATCTGGCGGGCGCCGTTCTGCACACCAGACAGGGTGTTGGCCGTGGCTAGCCCCAGGTCGTTGTGGCAATGGCAGGAGAAGATGACGTCCTTGCCGCCCGGGGTGTTCTCACGCAGGTACTGGATGAGTGCGCCGTACTCTTCCGGTGTCGTGTAGCCCACCGTGTCAGGGATGTTGAGCGTCGTCGCGCCGGCCTGGATTGCCACCGCCAGCACCTTGACCAGAAACTCCGGGTCGCTGCGCCCGCCGTCCTCAGGGCTGAACTCCACATCGCTGCATAGACCGCGCGCATACTGCACCATGTCGCCGACAGTCTCCAGCACCTCGTCGCGCGTCATGCGCAGCTTGTGCTGCATGTGGATGTCGCTCGTCGCCAGGAAGGTATGGATGCGCGGGCGGACAGCCCCCTGCACGGCATCCCATGCCTTGTCGATGTCGTTCTTGTTGGCACGCGCCAGACCGGCGATGATAGGCGGAGCTTTGACTTCGCCCTCCTTGCCGCGGCGGGGTTGACAGCCGACAGTGGTGGCAATACGCTTGACGGCCTCGAGGTCGCCGGGGCTGGCAGCTGGGAAACCGGCCTCCATGACGTCGACCCCCAGGCGCGCCAATTGGTGGGCGATCTCCATCTTCTCCTGGATGTTGAGGGTTGCGCCGGGGCTCTGCTCGCCATCACGCAGGGTAGTGTCAAAGATGACGACGGTGTCGCCGTGCGCAATCGTCCGGGCGTATTGGCGGATATCGGCGATGGCAAACCGCTCGACATCTACGGCAGGTACGCCGTCAGTTGCATCTTCTCCGTCGTGCTCGCTGTCGCTGGAACTGTTCTGTACATCGCTGCTCATGATTGAAACCTCCTGAGGCTGGCGCCTGAATGGAATCTGTATCGGCGATCAAACTATCAAATCCGCTAAGGTGCAAGTCGGTAAGGTCAGCGAGACCATCGTCCATTCAGATCACCTCCTTTCGGGCCACAGACCAGGTTTCTGGCAAAAACCTGGTCTGTGGGTCCAGGACTGTTGCTCCACAGTATGCTGTAACAGCCTGCTAATTCACTTCTTTCGCATTCAAGAAGGTCATCATGCGCCGCAGCTGCTTGCCGACCACTTCGAGTTGCTGGTTCTGCTCGCCGCTGCGCGTGGAATAGAAGGTCTTGCCGCCGCTGTGGTATTCATCCATCCACTCCTCGGCAAAAGCGCCACTTTGGATCTCCTTGAGAATCTGGCGCATGGCCTCACGTGTGTCGTCGGTGATGACACGCGGGCCACTCTTGTAGTCGCCCCACTCCGCAGTATCGCTGATGCTGTAGCGCATATAGCTGAGGCCACCCTGGTACATCAGATCGACAATCAGCTTGAGTTCGTGCATACACTCAAAGTAGGCGATCTCAGGCTGATAGCCGGCATCCACGAGCGTCTTGAAACCAGCCTTGACCAGTTCGCTGACGCCACCGCAGAGCACAGCCTGCTCGCCAAACAGATCGGTCTCGGTCTCTTCGGCAAAGGTTGTCTCCAGCACACCCGCACGCGTCGAACCGATGCCTTTGGCGTAGGCCAGCGCGTTCCGTAACGCCTTGCCGCTGAAATCCTGATGCACCGCAACCAGCGCCGGCACCCCCGAGCCTTCCTTGAAAACCTCGCGCACGCGGTGGCCGGGCGCCTTGGGCGCCACCATACTCACGTCGATATTGGCCGGTGGCTGGATCATGCCGAAGCGAATGTTGAAGCCGTGGGCAAACATCAGCGTGTCGCCTTCTTTCAGGTTCGGCGCAATGTCCCGCTCGTAGACCTTACCCTGCACCGGGTCGGGCAGCGTTACCATGATCATATCGGCCTCGGCACAGGCTTCGGCAGTGCTCAACACGCGCAGACCGTCAGCCTCAGCCTTCGCCCAGCTCTTGCTGCCAGGGTAGAGGCCGACGCGTACATCCATGCCACTGTCGCGCAGGTTGAGGGCATGCGCGTGGCCCTGGCTGCCGTAGCCGAGGATGGCGATCTTCTTGCCGCGGATGTCGTCGAGATTCGCCTGGTTTTCGTAATAAATCGTGGCCATGAGTCTAACTTCCTGGGTTGAATGAGTTGTAGATTGAAATTTGACAGCCAAAAGACGATTACCGGGAGACAGCGACGACGCTACATCGCCCAAGTCTCCCACTTCCTCGTTGTATTATACGCCACCGGTCTTGAAGCGCTCGGATGCCGTGGCGTCGCGACCGTTCGCCTGAGCGCGCCAGACGGACGAACTGCGCCGCACGGCACGCTCCGTACGCCCGCGCGCCATCGCCACCGGCCCCGTGCGCACCATTTCAGAAATGCCAAAGTTGCTCAGCAGGTCGATCAGCGAGTCGACACGATCCTGGGCCCCGACGATCTGCACGATCATGGAGTCGAGCGCCACATCGACGATTTCACCGCGATAGATGTTGACCATCTGCACGATCTCGGAACGATTGTCGGCACTGGTGGAGACACGGATGAGCGCCATCTCGCGCGCCACGATGGGCTGTTCAGAGATATCCTCGACGCGTGTCACATCGACCAGCTTGCGCAGCTGCTTGATGACCTGGTCGACCATGCGCTCGTTGCCGTCGACGACAAAGGTCATGCGACTGATACCCGGCGACTCCGTGTGGCCAACCTGCAGGCTGTCAATATTGAAATTGCGCCGGCGCATCATGCCCGCCACCCGGCTGAGCACGCCCGGCTTGTCGCGCATCCAGGCAATGAGTGTGTACTTCATACTTTCCCCTTTCCCCTTCGATTACCAACTCGGCTGGACGCCGCTGTAGCCTTGCATGACCGCCGGCTTGGGGCGACGAATCAATTGATCCACGGCCGCACCCGGCGCTACCATGGGATAGACGTTGACTTCCTCCTTGACACGAAAATCGATCAGGAAGGGACCAGCAGTGGCGTGTGCCTGCTCGAAGGCCGGCACAACTTCATCGGGCTTCGTGACACGGATCGCCGGAATCTGGTAGGCAGCAGCCAGTTGCACGAAGTCGGGCGACCAGACGGGCGTACCGGTGTAGCGCTTCTCGTAGAAGAGTTGCTGCCACTGGCGCACCATGCCCAGAAAACCGTTGTTGATGATTGCAATCTTGACGGGCAGGTCACCTTCCTGCTTGATGACCGCCAGCTCCTGCAACGTCATCTGGAAGCCACCGTCGCCCGCCACTGCCCACACCAGGCGATTCGGGCAGGCCATCTGCGCGCCAATGGCCGCAGGCAGGGCATAGCCCATGGTGCCCAGACCACCGCTGGTCAGCAACTGCCCAGGCTGGTCATGGGTAAAATACTGGCATTCCCACATTTGGTGCTGGCCCACGTCCGTCACTATGATCGCCGGCTCCGACGACGCCTTGCTCGTCGAATGCCACAGCTGGCGGATGACGTAGGGTGGGATCAGTTCGTCCACTTCATAGTTGATAATGTCGGTCTGCGCCGAGTCAACCTCCCACTCCTTGAGTTCCTGCAGCCAGATCTGGTGGCGACGCTCTTCGATCATCGGCAGCATGGCCGGCAGCGTCTCGGCCAGATCACCGATCACCGCCACATCTGGCACAATGTTCTTGCCGACTTCAGCCTTGTCCAGTTCGAAGTGGATGATCTTGGCCTGCCGGGCAAAGCTGTCCAGGCGACCCGTGATGCGGTCGTCGAAGCGCATGCCCATGGCGATCAGCACGTCGCACGCCTGCACCGCCCGATTGGCGTAGGCCTCGCCGTGCATGCCGCCCATCCCCAGACTCAGCGGATGGCTCTCCGGAATATTGCCGGTGCCAAGCAGCGTGGTCACGACCGGGATCTCGGCACGTTCGACCATCTCCAGCAATTCTCGCCCCATACGCGCCAGTTGTACACCGTGCCCAGAGAGCACCAGCGGCCGCTCCGCTTTGTTGATCAGTTCGGCCGCTCTGCGCACGACCTCTATGTCCACATTCGGCCAGGGCTCAAAGCCAGGCAGCTCGATCTCAAAGTCGTAACGAAACGCGCCCGTTGCATTCTGCACATCCTTGCAGATGTCGATGAGCACGACGCCCGGACGACCTTCACGGGCAATATAGAACGCTTCCTTGAGGATGAGTGGGAGTTCGGCAACGTCCGTAACAAGGTAGTTGTGCTTGCAGACCGGGGCAGTGACACCGACTACGTCCGATTCCTGAAAGGCGTCGGTGCCCAGCAGATTGGTGGGCACCTGGCCGGTGATGGCAACAATCGGCACACTGTCCATCTGCGCCGTAGCCAGGCCGGTGACCAGGTTGGTAGCGCCAGGCCCACTCGTCGCCACACAGACGCCGACCTCGCCGGTGACACGAGCCCAACCGTCGGCCATGTGCACAGCACACTGCTCATGGCGCACCAGCACATGGTGAATCTTGCCTTCCTGCTCATAGGGCGACAACATGTCGTAGGCGGGCAAGATGGCACCGCCAGGATGGCCATACACAACGCGCACACCCTCGCGCACCATTGCCTCCCAGATCATCTGGCCACCCTTCATGGGCACCGGCGTCTCAGGCACCCTGTCAGGTCGCGACCCATTCTTTCTCGGCATGATGGACTCTCCTTTGGTAGCTCGCTCGATCAACAATGCGAAGCTGAAATCGGGATAAAAAAGACCCTTCCCGGTTGGGAAGGGTCTTCGGTGACCTGGTAGAACGCAGCCCAGCGCTCTATGCTTCTCCAACCTGAAATGGCCCCCGGCCAAGTACTACGACCGCGAGCTCGACAAGGAGGATGAGGCTGATTAGCTCAGAAGTTGTCACCATGGCTGCCTGTCTCGTGCAACATGCTGCACAATAAAAACTGGGCAAAGTGTCACCCTTGTACTGCAGTATAGCGGAGCCTTTTGTGGGTTGTCAACTGCGCAAAATGCCAAATGAACAAACACACCCATAGCCGATCCACCGCCCCAACCCTTCCCTCTGTACAGTCCCGTGGAACAAGATCATGGCGCAACGTACAAGTACCAAAAACGTCCGCGGGGGAAGAGCGTCGCCAGACTTTCGTCCCATACAAAATCGGCCGGCCTGACAATCAGGCGAATACGATCGTCGACACGGTGCACTTCGGCCTTGAGCGCCGGAGACAGGTCGTCCCCCAGTTCGACTACAATCGCATCGATACGCTGTCGGTTGCGAATCTCGTAGGGATACTCGGCGCGTGCCCGCTTGGGATCGCCCATGACATCGTCGAAAAACCAGTTCAAGCTGTCGATGCGTGTCCGCATCTCGCGCTGCAACAGGTCGTGAAAACGCGTGCGCAGGCTGTAGGCCGTAGACTCAGCGCGCGCCGCCAAATCCTTGACCTGCGAGCACTGCGCAGTTGGCAGGCGTTCGCACTCACCCCGCAGACGGAAGAGACGCGTCAACAGGTCGCCACCCGACATCTGCACCATCTGCGCGCCCCCCGACATCGCTACACGCAAGGTGCGGTAGACTTCACCGGCAACAATGTACTCTTCCAACTCGTCGACCTCGGCGCCGAGCACGGCAATATCGACGATCGGATCTTCGGCCAGAACGTGGCTTGCCTGTGGCATGGGAACCCCTTTCGACTACCAGTGTGAGTGTACATGCGTTCGCACGTACGTATCGTAGATCACGCGCGTCGCCTCCATTTCGCTTTCGTCGATCGGCGCCAGCTCGGCTGCAGCACAGTTATCGACCACCTGGTCGGGCCGCTTGGCGCCGGGAATGGCGCAGGTGACCGCCGGGAACATCAGAATCCAGCGCAGGGCAAACTGAGCCATCGTCGCGCCGTGCGGCACCAACGGCTTGAGACCTTCCAGCGCATCGAAGGCCGCATCCAGTGGAACACCGCTGAACGTTTCGCCCACATCAAAGGCCTGTCCGTAGCGGTTGAAGTTGCGGTGATCGTCGGCGGCAAAGGTGGTCTCGCGCCTGATTTTGCCGGTCAGCAGACCGCTGGCCAGCGGCACGCGCGCCAGAATGCCGACGTGGCGCGCAGCAGCGCTGTGAAAGAAAAGTTCAGCCGGCTTTTGGCGGAAGATGTTGAAGATGATCTGCACGGTCTGCACGTTCGGATACTCGATGGCCTTCAACGCCTCAGAGACCTTCTCCACACTGACACCGTAGTGGCGGATCTTGCCCTCCTGCATGAGCCGGTCGAGCGCATCAAAAACCTCGGGACGATCGTAGACTTCGCTGGGTGGGCAGTGCAGCTGCACCAGGTCCAGACTCTCCATCTCCAGGTTCTGTAGGCTGCGCTCGACAAAGACACGCAGATTCTCAGCGTTGTAGCCGCTCGCAACATGCGGGTCCAGACGCCGGCCAGCTTTGGTGGCGACGAAGATCGGGTCGCCGGGTCGCTCACGCTTGAGGCGGGCAATCAGACGCTCGCTGCGACCATCCCCGTAAACGTCGGCCGTGTCGATAAAATTGACGCCTTCGTCGACAGCCTGGTGCAGCGCAGCCATGGACTCGTCGTCGTCGACCTGGCCCCAACTGCCACCAATAGCCCATGCACCAAAACTGATCTCAGACACATTCATGCCGGTTCTACCCAGCGGTCGATAGTTCATCGTTCACCTCTATCAATCAAGGGGGGCGCAGCCGCTGAGCCGGATCTGCGCCTGGGAGATTGGTAAAAAATGTCACTCCTACAGGAGAATCATCCAACCATGAGTTGCGCCGTATCCATCCAGAGGGTCACCGGCCCCGTGTTGACCAGGGAAATTTGCATGTGCGCCTGAAAAACACCTTGTTGTACGGCGACACACTCGGCAGCCAACATCCGGCAGAAGCACTCGTAGAGCGGTTCCGCATGTTCGGGGCGAGCGGCA
>CAIRNL010000204.1 GCA_903879975.1 uncultured Chloroflexota bacterium
CTTGAGGTCAAGGTACTGGACGATCTCAGGGGATTGCGCGTCGGTGTACAGCGCGGTTCGATCTTTGAGGACCAGGTGAAAAAGAACCTGGTCGACACCGAATTCATCCCACCCCGTAACGTCATTCTCTACGACGATCTGAGTGGCGCTGTCCGCGATCTCGATCGTGGCCGTGTCGACGTCATCGTCCTCGACCTGCCTGCAGCCAGGCGCTTTGCCCAGACGGGCGAGGCGCGCATTGCCGGCGAGGGTATCAACAAGCAGCGCTACGGCATTGCTGTGCAAAAGGGCAGCAGTGTCCTGCTCGACAATCTCAACGATACGCTGTCGACGCTGCAGGGGCGCGGGGTGGTGGCGCGCCTGGCCGAGCAGTATCTTGGCATCCAAGCCGACGATCTGGAACCGATCCCATCCGAACCTGTACCGCCGGCACCAGGTACCCCGCCAGAGCTGGAGAATTGTGTCGACAGTATGGCGTGGGTGGCCGATCTCTCTTACGATGATCAGGGCATGACGGCGCCACCGGTCATGTTCCCTGGCCAGCCCTTCACTAAGATCTGGCGCATTCGCAACACTGGCACCTGCACGTGGGACAGCACCTATTACCTGGACTTTGCCCGCGGCAATGCGCCAGGCGCGCGCATGGGTGGCACGCCAGTCAATATCCGCGGCCCTGTCGCGCCTGGGACAACTTACGACCTCGCAGTCAACCTGGTGGCCCCGCTGATTTCGGGCGTCTATCAGAGCTCCTGGGAAATGCACACCGGCGCCGGTCGTGCCTTTGGCCAAGCACTGCGAGTTGGCGTACAGGTTGCCGGCGCGCCGACACCGACGCCGATGCCGACGCAGACACCGGTGCCAGGCGTTGTTTTCTACGCTGACCGTACCAACACGGTCAGTGGCGAGCCAGTCACCTTCCTCTGGCAGGTAGACAATGTACGTGAAGCCTACTTCTACGCCGACGGTGACGACTGGCGCAACAATGGTGTGGCGGGCAGCGGCCAGCAAATGGTCTACCCTGACCGCACCACGACCTACAATCTGCGGGTCGTCAAGCGCGACGGCGCAGTCGAAGTGCGTTCGATTACGATTTCGGTGCAGCAAGGTAGCGGCCCAAGTATCGACTTCTTTGCCGTTGTGCCCAACGACCGTGTCCCGCCCGGAACCTGCCTGGACATCTCCTGGCGTGTGAGCGGAGACGGCCCTGCTGTGTCGCTGGTGCGCGATACGACAGCGCTGTGGGAGGACGCGCCTTTGCAGGCCAACCTACAGGATTGTTTACAGAATGAAGGCTCTTACGTCTACAAGCTCACCGCAACCCACGGTGCCGACACAGACACGCGTCAGGAGACCGTGACAGTGGTTGCAGCCGCGCCCACACCGTTGCCCGCCGCAGGCCCGATCATCGATACCTTCTCTGTTACGCCGGACAGTGTTCCGCTCAATGGTTGTGTCACAGTGGCCTGGAACGTGGGGGGCGACATCCAGTCGATCCGCATCCTGCTCAACAACGATGTTCTGCTCGACGGCGCGCCTTCTACAGGTTCGGGCCAGAATTGTCTCACCGAGGCCGGCACGTATGAGTATCGTATCGACGCCTTCAGCTCGGCCGGCCAGAGTGCGTCGTCCAGTGCAACGGTGACGGTCGGCGTGCCGGTTCAGCCGATTGAACCGCCTGTAGGTGGCGCAGAGGTTGACCCAATGCTTACCAGCGAGATATGGACGCTGATTTCACTCTTTGACGGGGCAGACGCCATGGTCTCGCCCGTAGCCGGCACGCAGATTACTGCCAACTTCGGCGCAGACGGCACGTTGGCAGGGGTAGCCGGCTGTAACGACTACACCGGCAGTGTCAGCACAGGGGCTGGCACGATCTCGGTAGTAACCGGAGCAACCACACGCAAGTTCTGCGCGGAACCGGCCGGTATCATGGATCAGGAGGCACTCTACTTGGCACTGCTGCCGACTGCATCGTTCTACACGTTGGAAAATGGCCAGTTGACGCTGACGGCTGGCAACGGCCAGCCCGTTGCCGTGTATATTGCTGGCCAGTAGGTCGCCTGACCTGGCCGTCCGCTCCAGGGATGGAATTGAAAAGTCAGGGTTTTCGGGCACCGCCGCTGCCGAGAGGGCGAGCTTACAAAATTCTGGTCTCTATTGGCCTTTCCTTTAGAAAAGACGGTTTTGGACGCCGCCGAGCAAATTGTTCGGCGGCGTCTTGGTTCTCACCTCCTCCCGGCTATAATGGAGACGTGTCGAATATCCTGCCGCGGTGGTGGGTTCGACACGGACGACGTAACTGAGTTGTTACCCAGATTCTCTACATCTATATCAAGGAGATTAGACATGAAACAATGGAAGATGCCGACATTCTGGCTGTCCGCCCTGTTGTTGTTCGCCATGCTGTTCGGCGCCTGCACAGCGGCAGTGTCTCCCGCTGCACCGGTCGATGAAGGCGCAGTTCCCGAAGCCGCCGTGCCGGCTCCCGCTGCAGTGGAACGCCCGAACGTCGTCTACGACCTGCCGGACTTGGGCGGGCGTGCGGTGAGTGCGGCGATGGCGAACGACTACACGCCGTTGCAGTTCATCGACCCTGGGACGGGCGAGGCGGTCGGCTGGGAGTACGACGCTGTGACAGAAATCTGCCGGCGGCTGAACTGCGTGGTGGAATGGAACAACACGTCGTGGGATGCGATGATCCCCGCGATCAATGCCGGTCAGTTCGATATCGGTATGGATGGGATCACGATCACGGAGGAGCGTGCGCAGCAGGTGGACTTCAGTGCACCGTACATGACGTCGCAGCAGTTCATGCTGGTGCGGGCGGAGGAGGATCGTTTCGCCACGCCGGCTGACTTTGCCGCCGCTACCGAGCTGCTGGTAGGTGCGCAGCCAGGGACGACGGGCTTCTACACGGCGGTGTATGACATCCTGGATGGGGACGAGGCAAACCCGCGCGTCAAGCTCTTCGACAACTTTGGGGCATCGGTGCAGGCACTCATCACAGGGGACGTGGACATGGTGCTGGTGGACGCAGCGAGTGGTCGTGGCTATATCGGCGCCAACCCGGACAGGCTGAAGATCGTGGGCGACGCCATCAAGTCAGAGGATTTCGGCTTCATCTTCCCGCAAGGCTCTGACCTCGTCGAACCCTTCAATGCCGCCATCGCTTCCATGCAGGAAGATGGCTATGACGGGTACTTGAACACGAAGTGGTTCTTCCTCTACGACCCGGCACAGTAGGGAAAAAGAGGAGCCACCAAACCGCAAAGATGTTCTACTGGTCGCCAGGTTAGCAAGTCACAGGTCACGAGTCACGAATGGCTGGTGGCGCATGACTCGTGACTTGCGGCGGGTGGCGGCATGAGCAGTCCTTCTAGCGACCAGGAGAACATCTTTGCGCCTGTGTATTGGTTCTTTTTTCACCAAAGAAGGAAGCAATGAGTGAGACCTATGTCGTCTCGGCTGTGCGTACCGGCATCGGCAAGTTTGGCGGTTCGTTGAAGGATGTCTCCCCGATGGATCTGGGGGCACACGTGATGAAGGCCGCCATTGCGCGCGCCGGGATCGAGGCCAAGGACCTGGACCAGTATATCTTTGGCAACATTCTCAAACATGGCCACGGTCAGTTGCT
Organism: uncultured Chloroflexota bacterium; assembly: GCA_903879975.1. Lineage (GTDB taxonomy): Bacteria > Chloroflexota > Anaerolineae > Caldilineales > Caldilineaceae > Caldilinea. The sequence continues at coordinate 3,635 of CAIRNL010000204.1, forward strand.
GCCGCGCCAGGCTGCGTTGCGGGCTGGTATTCCGGTTGACGTGGATGGGTACGCAATTGACATGCTGTGCTCGTCAGGCATGATGAGCACCATGAATGGGGATACCGCCATCCGCGCCGGCGATGTCGACCTGGTGTTGGTTGGCGGGATCGAGTCCATGTCGCAGGCTGGTTTCGTACTCAGCGCACGGGCACGCTGGGGCTATAAACTGCTCATCGGCGGGAACACCGAGCAACTGCAGGATGCCATGCTCGTGGACGGGCTGACCGATCCTGTGACGGGCGAGCTGATGGGCGAAGAGACTGACCGCCTCTGTGCCGCCCATGGCGTCACCCGCACCGAGTTGGACGAGGTCGCCTATCTGAGTAATTCACGCGCAGCTGCCGCAACGGCTGCCGGCAAACTGGCTGCGGAGATTGCGCCTTACGAGATTACAGAGCGTAAGAAGACTATCGTCTTTGCCGCCGATGAAGGCGTGCGCGCCGACACAACCATGGAGACGTTGGGAGCACTGCGCCCAGCGTTTGCCAAGGATGGCGTGCTCACAGCCGGCAACTCGAGTCAGCTCTCCGACGGTGCAGCAGCCATCGTCCTGGCCAGCGAAAAGGCCGTCAATCAGTATGGGCTGAAGCCCATTGCCAAGATTCTTGGCGGCGCATGGGCCGGTGTGGAATCGTGGCGTTTTGTCGAAGGCCCAGTGCCGGCGATCTGCAAGCTCATGAAGAAGCTGGATACGAACGTCGCTAGCTTCGACCTAGTGGAGAATAACGAGGCCTTCTCGCTCAACAACGTGCTGCTGCGCCGAATGCTGCAGATCCCCTACGACAGAATCAACATGTACGGGGGTGCTATTGCCATGGGCCATCCTATCGGTGCATCGGGCGCACGCATCCTCGTGACGCTGCTCAATGCGCTACGCCAGGAAGGCAAGGCGCGCGGCCTCGCTTCGCTCTGCCACGGCGTGGGCGGTGGGACAGCCGTGGCCGTGGAAATTGTCGATTGAGCCTCGGCAGGTTGTGAGGCAGGAGACAGTGGAGAGGGTCGCGGCCTCATAGAGCGCCGCATACTCTCTGTGGCTTTCTCCCTTTGCTTTGCGCAGGGCTATCGGCTCAAAGCATCTTCACCACGACGTGCGCCTTACTCCACAACTCGTCGAGCCGGTAATAGCTGCGCATCTCATCGGTAAAGAGGTGAACGATGACGTCGCCGTAGTCGAGCACTGACCAGCCACCACCCTGCCCATCGAGTCCGTCAACGGTCAAGGGGCGCAGATTCTGCTGGAGCTTGAGCTTTTCCAGCAAGTCATCTTCAATGGCTTTGGCTTGGCGCTCGTTGTCAACAGTGGCAATGACGAAGTAATTGCAGAGGGACGTTTGTTCGCGAACATCGAGCAAAACAATGTCGGTGGCCTGTTTTTGCTCGACAATGTCCACGAGTTGGTGGGCGAGATTTAAGCTTTCCAGAGATACCTCCTGCTGTACAGTTTTTCAATCGATTGTGAACCCCACCCAAAGTCTAGCATATCCACAAGCTACACTCAAGGGTGGAAGCTTGCTATTTGCCCTATCGTATACAGGCATCACTCTGCTTTTCTGTTCTCGCATCTCACGGGTTGTCATCGAAAGACATCCAGTGCAGCCGGACGCCGGATAGCTTGGGCTGATGCGGGCGGCAGATCGGGCGGCGTGTAGCCGCGGATTACCACGACTGGGAGCCCTTCATTGCTCTGTCCCATGATCAGGCTGGCAGCTGCAGCCAGCTCGTCGGCGATACACTCCTCGCTGGCAACCAACTCGTAGCCAAAGAGATCGTGCAGACCACGCTGGTTCCAGATCGGCGGCAACCCCGCACAGCCGATTGCGACGCCTACGGTGCCAATGCGCCAGGCGCGGCCGTGGCTGTCGCTGATGATGACAGCCACGGCAATGCCAGTGAGTTCGGCGAGCCGTGCGCGCAGCGCGGACGCGCTGGCGTCTGCATCGGCTGGCAACAGCGCCAGGTACTCGCTCTCGTTGTCTGCCTGCACGTTGCTGCGATCGACGCCGGCATTGGCACAGACCCAGCCGCTGCGCTGTTCCACGACCAGTAAGCCACGGCGCACACGCAGGATCTCGTTGCTGTCGTCCAGCACGACCTGGATCACCGCCGCTTCCTTGCCGACCACGTCCGCCAGACGGCGCGCCTGTTCGCCTGGTTGCACGTCGGCTAACCGCACCAATCGACCCTCCGCCTTGCTGACGATCTTCTGCGCAATGACCAGGATGTCGCCCGCCTGCAGGGCGGCACCGACTGCGGCCAGCTTGTCGACGATCAGTGCGGCGATGTCGTCGCCGCACTGCACAGCCGGTAGGTCTGGCACAGCAAACAGCTGCATGGTATTCATGAAACCTCAATCCAGTGGTTGTGGGCGGCTCGTGGCGCAGGAACTGGTTGGCTCGATGGGTTTGGCATTGCTCACGACGCGCGGCGCTGCCATGCCAGGATTGCCTCGAGTACACCGCCGGCAATAGCCAGCGACTTGTCTGAAGCGGTGTAGCAATATGCTGGGTGGGCGCGAGGATCGAGATCGCCGATCTTCATACCGCTGCTTACCATCACGTCAGAATGGATCAGCCCACGCACCACGCCGGCGAAGGGTGCTGGAACAGCGGCGAGGTCTACCCCGTCCGCGCGGATAGTGGCAATTGTCTCGCCTTCGGCTACGCAGTCGCCGATCGCAACGTGGCCAATGACGTGGCCGGCAGCTGGCGCGCGCAGCACGCGCGATGCACGCCGGCCAATGCCGGGCAATTCGCCAGGCGTGCCGGTATCCGCTTCAGCGCTGCCCTGCCAGATCACGCGGCCCAGATCGTGGCCGCGATTGGTCTCAATGACGGCGTGGCAGTCGATGCCGGCTGTGAAGCCAGGTCCCAACGCAATGACCAGCACTGCATCCTCCCTGCGTGTGCCGGTGTTCCGTTTGGCCATGATCGCATCTATGACCACCGGCGGTCGCAATGTGGCAATGGCGGCGCCCTCTGGATCGATGAGGACGGCTACTGCGTTTGCCGCTGTGATCGTCGTGGCTTCACCGATCTCACAGCGATAGCCAGTGACTTCCTCTACCGTACAGACGCCGTCAAAAATGGCTTGGGCGAAGGCAACAGTCCGACGAACGGCCAGGGGCTGGGCAATTTCAGTCATGACGATCGGGTAGCCGCAGCGCGACAGGCGCAGCGCAATGCCGCTGGCCAGGTCGCCGGCGCCGCGAATCAAAACGAGTGGAAACTCAGCAGACATACGGTCAATTGTACACCAGCAGGGCGCCAATCATCATACTGCGCGTACACAAACCAGGGTATGGATCGGGAAGGGCACACGGCCAGATACGCGAGGCGATTTCACAGAAGATGTCGGTGGGAATGACTTTGATTGTTCTAAATTTCACATGAAATGACACCTGTCCCGGATTTCTTGGGACAGCTGTCACATTTGCTGCGTCGAGATGCAAGCTATGCTTTGGATGTAACTAAATGCATCCAATGTGACTCGATACAGCAGTTTCAGTCGCTGCACTAGGGCTAAGCCGGAAGGGCGACCTATGTCTGACTTCCTGACGACTCGGCAACTCCAAGAAATCCTTCATGTCGATCGCACCACTATCTACCGTATGGCTGACCGTGGCCGGATTCCAGCGGTAAAGGTGGGCAGCCAGTGGCGCTTCCCGCGGCGGTCGATCGAGGGGTGGCTCAAGACACAAAGTGCGGTGGGTGCTACCGTGCCAGACGTGCCGGTGCAAAATGGTGATGAGTTGTGCAAGTTGCTGCCGCTAGAGTGTGTACAGCGTATTCAGGACGCCTTCGCCGATATGCTGGGTGTCATGTTGGTGGTGACGGATCTGAATGGCCAGCCGATCACTGAGCCGAGCAACCCATGTAGCCTGTTTGCGCTGGCGGAACGTTTGCCGGCTGCACAGAGCCGGTGCCGGCAGGAGTGGGCTACCCTGGCCAATCAACCAAGCCTACAGCCGATGTTTGGCCGCAGTCACTTAGGCCTGCTTCACACGCATGGCTTGATCCGTGTCGGTAGCGAACTGAAGGCTATGCTCGTTGTCAGCGGTATCGCCCCGCCAGCCTGGCCGCCGTCTCCGACTGAACTTGCGCGCATGGCCGAATCGCTCAATGTCACAGAAAGAGAGTTGGATGGAGCGATGCACAAGGTTTTTGTGCTGACCAACGACCAGAAACAGCAGGTCCTAGGGTACGTCCAACGCATTGCCGACATCATAGCGCACATCATGAACGAACGCAGTGTGCTGTTTACAAAGCTGCACAATATCGCCGAACTGACCAGGATGTGACCTGGCAATTATGAGAAGGAGCTACGTGTATGAAGCGTCTACTGATTCTGGGTGGCGGCACGGCTGGCACTATGGTAGCCAATCGGTTGGTGCACGCACTGGATATGGCCGAGTGGCAGATCACTGTTGTCGATCAGGATGAGACCCACTATTACCAGCCAGGCTTCCTCTTCATTCCATTTGGGACCTATGGCAAGGCCGATGTGATGCGCCCCAAGCGCGACTATCTGCCACGAGAAGTCGAGGTCATCATTTCTGAGATTCGTTTGATTGAGCCGGACAAGAATCAGGTGCAGCTGGTCAAAGAGGGCCGGACGCTGAGCTACGACTATTTGATCGTCGCTACCGGCTCCCATATCGTGCCGGAAGAGACGCCAGGTCTCATGGAAGGCGAGTGGCGCCAGTCGATCTTTGATTTCTACACACCTGACGGCGCCGTGGCACTCCATCATTTTCTGCGCACATGGCAGGGCGGCCGGCTGGTTCTCAACGTGGCGGAGATGCCCATCAAGTGTCCAGTGGCGCCGCTGGAGTTTCTCTTCCTGGCCGACGCGTATTTCCAGGAACGGAACATGCGCGAGCGCGTTGAGTTGATCTATGCCACACCGCTGCCGGGCGCATTCACAAAGCCCATCGCCAGCCAGCAACTCGGCAGCCTGCTCGATGCCAAGAACATCAAATTGATCACCGACTTCAACATCGGCAGCGTGGACAACGGCAAAAAGGTCATCACCTCCTACGACGATCAGTCGGTCGAATTCGATCTGCTGGTTTCGATTCCGACCAACATGGGGTCCGAGGTCATCGAACGTTCCGACATGGGCGACGATTTGAACTTCGTGCCCACGGAGAAACACACGCTCAAGGCGCGCGACTATGACAATGTCTTTGTCTTGGGTGACGCTACCAACCTGCCGAGTTCCAAGGCTGGCTCCGTGGCTCACTTCCAGGTGGATGTCTTCCTGGAAAACTTCATGCGCTATCTGGACGGGATGGAATTGCTGCCGACTTTTGACGGGCATGCCAACTGTTTCATCGAGTCAGGCCATGGCAAGGGCTTCCTCATCGACTTTAACTACGACGTTGAGCCGCTGCCTGGGATGTTCCCGATGCCCGGCGTCGGTCCTTTCAGCCTACTCAAGGAGTCGCGCGTCAACCACTGGGGCAAGATGATGTTCCGCTGGACGTACTGGAACGTTCTGCTCAAGGGCAGGGAAATGCCAATTCCAGCTCAGATGAGTATGGCTGGCAAGTGGCAGCGCTAGGTCAGGCGTCTGCAAGCATGAACGCTACCGGAAGGAGGCAAGCATGAGCACTGTAGTGATGGACATGGACAAGCCGGTCAGCCGCATCGATCCACTGGCCGAGATCAGCCAGAAGCTCGACCTGATGGCGCAGAGCATCGGCGTGTTGGGCGCCCAGGTCAATGATCTGATGGAACGTGCTGAAGCGGATCGCCGCCGACAGCAGACATGGGATGACCTTTTCGAGGATCTCACACCGGTCGTCAATGACATGTATCAAGTCGCCGAGACACAATTGGAGGAGATGCAGCAGTTTGTCACCCTGGATGACGTGATGGAACTGGTCAAGCGGCTCGCGCGCAACACGCGCAACCTCAACGAGATGCTGGACACGCTTGAGAGCGCACAGGACTTCCTCCGCGATGCAGCGCCGCTGACCAAGGACATGATGGCCGAAGCAACCATGCAGTTGGGCAAACTGGAACGCAAGGGCTACTTCGGCTTTGCCCGCCAGGGTATGTACGTGGCGGATCAGATTGTCACTTCCTTCGGCGAGGACGATGTAAAGCAACTTGGTGATAACGTCGTGTTGATCCTCAACACGGTAAAGGCGTTGACCCAGCCTGAGATGATGACGATGCTCAACAACCTGACACAGGGCTTCCATGAGGCGGAAGCACAGGCGAAAACCGGAGAGCTGGACATCGGTATATTGGGCCTACTCAGGCAGATGCGTGATCCCCAGGTGCGCCGTGGCCTGGCCATCACGCTCGAAACCTTGCGCCGGGTCTCGGCTCAGGCGCCCAAGGTCAGCAACGCAGATCAGTAGAAACATTCCGTCAATGGCTGAATAAAATGCTAGAAAGGACTGTACGAACATGACGACGAAGGAATTGAATGTTGCAGTGGATGCCGAAGGCTTCATGACTGATCCCAGCCAGTGGACACCGAAAATTGCCGAGTCCATGGCCGTGGAAGAGGGCATCGCCCCGCTCAACGAGAAGCAGTGGCAGGTCATCAACTGGGTACGCCAGGAAGCGGCCAGCAGCGGCGAGTTCCCCTCCCTGCGTGCAATCAGCAAACGTTCTGGCGTGGACACAAAGGAAATCTACGAACTATTTCCCAAGGGGCCGGCCAAGAAGATTGCCCGCTGTGCCGGCTACCCGAAGCCCAAGGGCTGCATCTAAACGACGATCTGTCGGCTGGTGGGCAGTTGATTGACTGCCCGCCAGTCAGACGCAGCACCATATGAAACGAACGAAAATGCGGTAGTTGAACCCAAGCAATATCTCAACAGGAGAGCAAACATGTCTGAGGAACGCAAACTGGCGATCATCTGCTCAAAGGGTAGCCTGGATATGGCTTATCCTGGTCTTGTTCTCGCCAACGCTGCTCGTATGATGGGCATCGAGGCTGATCTGTTCTTTACTTTCTGGGGGATGGACATCATCACCAAGGATAAGGTCGACCACCTGAAGGTTGTTCCGGTGGGTAACCCAGCCATGCACATGCCGCAGTTTGTGGGCGGCCTACCCGGCATGACCGACATGGCCACGACGATGATGAAGAAGGAAATCGAGAAGCTGGACATGCCACCAGTGCATGAATTCTTGGAAATGCTCCATGATGCCGGCTGCGGCATCTACGCCTGCCGCATGGCCTCCGATATGATGCACCTCGATCGTGAGAATCTTGTCGACGAGGTGGATGACATCATTGGCGCCATGGAATTCCTCGAACGGGCTGAGGGCGCCCAGCTGCTGTTCATTTAATTCGCATTACGCCTCCCTCCTCTATGCCGTTGCGAAGGTCGGTGTCCTGAGCGGAACACCGACCTTCGCCTGCGCTGGATGTTACGAGCGTTTGCTCGACGGCATCACGCAGCGTACCCTCAGCCTGTGGGCTGTGGTGCCCATCAAAAGCTGAATTTTTTCCAAGTCAAGCCGCCATCTCCCACCGTTCCAGCGTCACGTCGTCCAGATACTCCTCGTCGACGATCGCACCATGGCCGATGCCGGCCGGCACGGTCAGCGTACTGTCCGCATTGAGGCTGAAGGGATTCTTGACGATGTCGCGTTTGAAGTAGCGGTCGTTGGCGCTAATGTCGCCGGGCAGCGTGAAGTTGGGCAGGCTGGCCAGCGCCACATTGACTGCGCGGCCAATGCCTGTCTCCAGCATGCCACCATGCCAGACCGGGATGCCAGCGGCCTGCGCCATGTCGTGGATTTTGATGGAGTCGCCCAGCCCACCAATCCGGCTGGGCTTGATGTTGATAATGTCGCATGCATTCAGTTCGAGCGCCCAGCGCGCATGGTCGGGCGAGACGATGCTTTCATCCAGGCAGAGCGGCGAACGCAGCAAGGGCTTGAGCCTGGCGTGATCGAAGATATCGTCGTGGGCCAGCGGCTGCTCGATCAGCAGGAGGTTGAGCGGGTCGAGTTCGGCCAGGTGCGCAGCGTCCGAAAGGTGGTAAATACTGTTAGCGTCGACTTGCAGGCGCAGGTCGGGCCACCGCTCGCGCACCGCACGTGTCGGCTCGATATCCCAGCCCGGCTTGATTTTGAGCTTGATGCGCGTGTAGCCTTCGTCCAGATAGCCGCCGACGACTTGGAGCAGTGTCGGGATGTCCTTCTGGATACCCACGCTCACACCGACCTCGACACGATCGCGCGTGCCGCCCAGCAGGCTGGCCAGGCTGCGCTGCGCACGCCGCGCAAAGAGATCCCACACGGTGAACTCCAGCCCCGCCTTGGCCATGCGGTTGCCGCGCACACGGGCGAAGGCCGGTGTCACGTCCCATGGGCTGGCCAGGTCGCCCTGCAATAGCATGGGTGCCAGGTAATCCTGCATGATCACCCATGCAGTTTTCTGGTTTTCTTCGTTGTAGAAGGGACTCTCCCCCGTGGGCGATTCACCCCAGGCGACGATGCCCTCTGCCTCAATGCGGAGAATGATGGCATGGCTGCCGGTCTCGCGCCAGCCACTCGTCTCAAACAGGGTCACATAGGGCAGAAGGATTCTGCGTAGTTCGATTCGTTCAATTCGCATGATTCGGTTCGCCTGAATGTTTTGGGTTTGTGATGGCCGGAATTGACAACAAAACGCCACCTGCTGGGCATTCTCGCACGCGTATCGAAGGTATGTCAACGCCCGTGGAATAGGGCCGCAGGATCTGGGGTGATTCCACAAAGGGCAGACAGGATTGGGGGGATGTATCCTGATGCGTCAACCAACATGACAGAATCAAACGGATGCGTCTATAATGCAGTCATCTCTGTATTGCTCATCTCCTCGCGGCAGCGAGGTCAACCTCATCGATTCAGAAGGAGCGTTCTTATGGCCATGCGCGCTGACTATATTTGGATGAACGGTAAGATCATCCCGTGGGACGAAGCCCAGGTCCATGTCTTCACCCATGCATTACACTACGGCAGCAGTGCATTTGAAGGCATCCGCGTCTACGAAACCGCCCGTGGCCCGGCCATCTTCCGGGGTCGCGAGCACTACGATCGCCTGCTGTACAGTACCAAGGTCGCACGTATCCCTTCGCCCTACAACATTGAGGAGTACATGCAGGCGACCATCGATATCGTGCGCGCCAACAAGCAGAAGAGCGCCTATGTACGTCCGCTCGTCTTCCGCGGCTACAACACTCTAGGCGTCGACGGCCGCGGCTGCCCGGTCGAGGTGATCGTTGCCTCGGTACCGTGGGGCGCCTACCTGGGGAAAGATGGACTGGAGAATGGTGTCGACGTACAGGTGAGCACCTGGCGGCGTATGGCGCCCGACACGCTCAATGCCCTGGCTAAAATCGGCGGTCAGTACGTCAACAGTCAGAACATTGTGATGGAAGCGCGCGACAACGGTTTTGCTGAGGGCATTGCGCTCGATATCAACGGTTATGTCTCTGAAGGGAGCGGCGAGAATATCTTTATCGTTCTGAAGGGCAAGATCTACACACCCCCCCTGGCCAACAGCATTCTGGGCGGCATCACGCGCGACTGCGCCACCAAAATTGCGCAGGAACTGGGCTATACCGTCAGCGAGGCGGTGATTCCGCGCGAGATGCTCTACATGGCCGATGAGATCTTTTTCACCGGCACCGCAGCCGAGATCACTCCGGTGCGTTCCGTGGACCGCATGCCCGTCGGTGAAGGCAAGCGCGGTCCCATTACGGAGCGCATTCAGGCGCGCTTCTTCGGTATTGTCGAGGGCGAACTGCCTGATACGTACAATTGGCTCACGCCCATCGACTGACTGCGTACCTCTGTCCGCTGAAAGGATGGAATGTAGAAACCAGGATTTTCGGGCAACGCCGCCGCCGAGAGGGCAAACTTGCAAAATCCTGGTTTCTTTTCTATCGGCCTTTACTGTAGAGTATCCCCGAGACAGCGCAGCTGTACTGTTCCAGGTGTTACCGATTCGTTATTTAGCGCCGTCGCTCTGATCGGAACGTTTCCATTTCTCCCTACCGTTGGATCACAGGAATTTACCTGTGTCGAACAAGGAGGGCAACGCAATGACTTACCTGGATCGCATTCGCACCACCGCTGACCCCGAAGTACTGGAACAGACCTACCGAAGCGCTCTCAAGAGTGGTGAGGACGAGGCCTTTATCGGCGCCGTCGAAACTGCCTATGCAGAGAGA
>CAIRNL010000205.1 GCA_903879975.1 uncultured Chloroflexota bacterium
AGCAGCAGGATATTCATTGACTCAGCGACCGCGGCTACTGCCGCCGCATCAGCCACCTGGACGGGCTGCAGCGTATCGGGGGCAGGATCGAGCTCGCCGATGGCATCCTGGGGCGCATCTGCAAACGGCGCCGGCGTATCCTGCTCCGCCATCTCGGCCAGCACTGACATGTGTACGATGTGCTGGCGAGCCCAGTCATGGAGCTGTGTGCCGACAACGAGGGAGAGCGCAAGAACCACTACGCCATACACTGTAGTCGTCCAGGCGGCAACCAGCTGTGCCTTGGAATGGCGCGGCTGGTCGGCAGGAGGTACAGGCGAATGCAGACGAAACTGATCGGACATACCGCATGGAGTATAGCACAGAAGCGGAAGCGCCAGACAATTCTGCGGCGAGCAGGACTGTCCACAGCTCGTCGCCACCAAAATGCTACTGGGGGAGCCGTTCCTGATAGAGAGTACTATCGGTCAGAATGTACTGGGTGCCGTGGGTCGAGTCGACCAATAGGCCACGCAGGCTGTTGAGCGGCGTCCCTTCCGCTGCCTGGAACTGTTCCCGGTACTCGCCTGTCGTCTTGTCGAAAACGAGGATTCGTTCGGCCAGTGCGTCGCCCAGGTAGATCGTCTCGTCGCTGCTTTGACCGACCCAGAGATCGGCTGGACTGGCCGGCGCCGCAAAGCTACTATCCAGGCTATACGGCATCTGTTCACCCTGTTGGTAGCGCAGAACAGTGCCATTCTCGAAGAGCAGCCAGATATTGCCGTCGATCCGCATGGTCATCAGGCCTGCCAGGTTGGCCACCGTCTCCGGCAAGAACCACTGTGTCGGCTGATCGTAGCGTCCCGGATCATAGCGGTAGATCTGGTTGGCGCCGACATCAGCCACATAGAGCCGGCCCAGAAACGTCTCAATTTGCGCCGCTTGCTGCCAGTTGCGGTTCGCGCCAAAATCAACGACGGATACTCCGTCGACCTGCTGATTGTAGCGGAAGACATTGTTGTCGGCATCGAGCACCAGCAGGCTGGACTTGTCGTCGATGCCAGGTACGGGCGCCTGCCAGGCCAGATCGCGCAGCGGCCCGACCGTCACACTATCCACAGCATCGCCGCTGCGCAACACAACCTGCCCCTCTGCCGGTTCCGCCAGCGACTCACCGTCAGGCATGAGCCGGTAGGCGACGACTGCGTTGCGCCCGGTGTCGAGCACGTAGATATCCTGTCCCATGACCATCACCTGCTGCGGCTCTGCATCGGGCGCAAAGCGGATCAGCGGCGTCGTCAGGCCATACAGCGGTGTCACACGTTCGACTGTCTTGCGCTCCTGGGCAATCGAGCGCCGCAAATCTGCGCTGCGCGTCGAACTCCCATAATCCTCCTCCGCCTGAAACACGTATTCGTCAGCCTCGGTCAGCATGCGCCGGGCGACGGCGGTGTCGTCTTGATCGAGCGCATCGCGCGCACTCGCCAGCCGTGCCTCGGCCAGATTGAGCAATGTGTCCGCCTCGGCACGTCCCACTGCACCCTGCTGCCAGAAAATCGCCGCAACCACGGCAGGAACCAGCACCAGAATAATGACCGCCGCCGAAATCAAAATGCGTGCACGGCTGCCGCTGGCAGGATCGGGTGGGACGAAGGGTTCCGGCGCCGGCCGGAGCTTGGGTGGAGGGGACGGCAGATCGATCGCCTCGGCGGCACTCAGCGCTACCGGCACAGCGACCGGCAGCGGCTCGCCGGCCGGAGCACTCTCCGGCAACATGCTGCCCAGAAAATCACGAGCTCGACTGAGCCCGACACGCGCGCCGGCGACCGCTTCAGCAGCCAACCGAGCCGACGTATCACTGAACAACGCAGCGCCCCCTGCCGTTTCGGGCACGGCGACTGCCGCACTGGGAAGTCCAGCGATCGGGCGAGCTGTTGCGCCGTCATCCGTATCAGATGGCGTCTGCCTGGCCTGCCGCCCGCCTTGCATCGACGCCGCATCCAGCGCAGAGGTTGCTTCCGGTGGCGGCGCATAAACCACGGGTGGCGACGCGTTGATCGCTGTCGGCAGCCCGCCGCCAAATGGTGATTTTTCGGGTGCGGGGCCACCGGGAGGCGGCAGTTCGTCGTCCGCTACGGGAGGAACTGCATCTCGGTCGATGACCAGCACAAAACCCGGCACATCCTCTGCGCCCGCCTGCTCGCGCAGGCCATCTGCCGCATCGACGCAACTACCGGCATCTACGTAGGCAGCCGTCGCTGCCAGCGTGCGCACCGCCACCAGGTCAAGCCAGCGGCTACTGCCAGCCAGCAACGCCGCCGGACCCTCAATTTTCTGGCGATGGAGCGGCCAAATATCCAGTGACTGCAATGCTGTACCCGCCATATGCTCAGCCAGCCGTTCAGGCGGATGCACGCTCACCGCGTCGCCAGCGACAGAGAGCAGCGCAAAAGTGCTGCCCAGTCCGGTCAGCGCAATTCGGTCGCTCATGATGCCGACGCAGACGACGCCGGCACGCCACGGGCCAGCCGTGCGCTCTGTTTCGCTCTCGATCATGCGCTTTACTTTGCGCACCGTCTCCATGATCACGTGCGATTGCGTGCCGTGTTCGGTGTAGTAGGTGCGCTGCATAGCGCTCAACAGACGGTCGGTCAGGGCATCAGCCTGGGGGAGGCCGGCGATATCGACCAGTGCGCAGAGGTTACCGCGTTGTGCCTGCGATGTGCCATCCATAGGCACAATGACGCGCACCCCGCGTGCGGCACCCTCAATTTCCTCAGCAAGATATGAAACATGAATAGACATGAAATGTCAGTGCTACAATCGATCCGTTTGGATGAAATCCTGCACGGATTGTAGCGTGACCGGCGGTTCGTGTCAACGTGAAGTGCATTGTGGCATCATACCGATAAAGCAACCTGGACACAAGGGAGATGCGGCAACGACCCTGATCGGGATAGACTGCAGATGAGGCGGATTGGACGGACGCTTCCGTCGCCTCGCATCGGTAGACGACTTGGTGACGCTGCGCCGCTGGAGTACACTGATGGACATGCAGGCGGTATCAGACCTGCACGCCCAAGACAACGACCAGAAACGGACCCATGACCATGCAGAGCAATCCCAGACGGCTGCCGCGCTCGGCACCGGAAAGCCAGGGCATTTCTACCGCCGCCATCGCCGCCTTTCTCGACGCGGTCGAGCGCAGCGGTGCCAGCCTACACAGCTTGATGCTCGTGCGCCACGGGCATGTGGTAGCAGAGGGCTGGTGGGCACCCTACGCGCCCGAACTGCCGCACATGCTCTTCTCGTTGAGCAAAAGCTTCACCTCCACTGCGCTGGGCCTCGCCGTGGCCGAGGGGCGCCTGACCGTGGATGATGCCGTGGTGGACTTCTTTCCCGGGATCCTGCCCCCGACCGTGAGTGACAACCTGGCGGCCATGCGCGTGCGGCACCTGCTGAGCATGAGCACTGGCCATGACATCGACGTGACACCGGTTGTCAGGAACGCTACGGACGGCGACTGGGCGCGTGCATTCCTGGCGCAACCCGTCCAGCACCGGCCTGGCACACACTTTGCCTACAACAGCGCCGCCACCTACATGCTGTCGGCCATCGTCCAGCAGCTGACCGGCCAGACCTTGTTGGAATATCTTGGCCCGCGTCTGCTGGCGCCGCTGGGCATCACTGGCGCGACATGGCAGAATTGCCCGCGTGGCATCAACATTGGTGGGTGGGGACTGTCCATCCGCACGGAGGATATTGCCGTCTTTGGCCAGCTTTTCCTGCGTGGCGGC
>CAIRNL010000206.1 GCA_903879975.1 uncultured Chloroflexota bacterium
ACGTCGCGTCGCAGCGGGCTATGGTTTCAGTTTTGCAGAAGGGCACTGGCCTGCTACACAGCCGGGTACCCCTACGGCTCATTGGAGCTACCTGTACACACTGTATCTGGCAGGCCTCTATGCGGTAGGGGAGGGGCAGCCCGTAGTCGCCAGAATACTCCAGGCGGTGCTCGTTGGTATCCTGCATCCATGGCTTACGTGGCGGATTGGCAGCCGGGTATTTGATCCCAGAGCGGGGTTGCTGGCAGCTGCTTTTGCAGCAATCTATGTCTATTTTTTTTATTATGCTGGCGCTCTGATGACGGAGTCGTTCTATATTGTGAGCGTTTTGTGGGTTCTGGACGTGGCACTGCGTCTGGGAACCCGTCCTGTCTCTTGGCTGCCTGATGCCGATCGACCTTCAACGAGCGGTTGGCAGCCGTGGATTGAACTCGGACTCGCTATCGGCATTGCGGCACTGCTCCGTCAGTTGATTCTGCTCTTTGTTCCAGTGCTTTTCCTGTGGCTTTGGTGGCAGATCTCGAGATCGGCCGCTGACAGCGATCCTGCAAGCTCTCTTCCTGCATCCCATGTACCGCGTTGGCGCCATTGGCGTACCTTGGGCGGTTTCGTTGTAGCGACTAGTGTGGCGATTCTGCTAATTTTGCCGTGGACGGCGCGCAATTACCGAGCATTTCATCGCTTTGTACCGCTGAACACCAACGCCGGTTTTGCATTTTATTGGGGGAATCATCCGATTTACGGGTCCCAGTTTGTTGGGATTCTGCCAGAAGATGGACCTTCCTATGGTGATTTACTGCCACCAGAACTTTTGCACCTGGACGAAGCGGCACTTGACCAGGCGCTCTTGCGCCGAGGCTTCGGCTTTGTCATAGAAGACCCGGTGCGTTATGTGTTGTTGTCAGTCAGCCGCATCCCTGAATACTTCATGTTTTGGCCGTCGTCCAAATCGAGCCTGATGAGTAACATATCCCGCGTCGCTTCCTTTGGCCTGTTTTTGCCGTCTATGCTCTACGGTCTGATCCTTGCGCTTCGTCGAGCACGGGTAGAACAGGGCAGGTTTCGAGCTGATGTGCTTCTGTTGGTTCTCTTCATGTTTACGTATACCGTAGTTCACTTGCTTACCTGGACGCTTATCCGCTACCGGCTTCCGGTGGATGCAGCCCTTCTACTCTTCGCTGCGTATGGGACCGCCGAACTTCTGGCACGGATGGTTGTCATGCAACGATAACGAATACGAGCTACAGCACTTCAGGTGTCAACTTGCGGGTCGATTGCACGGGTCATTGGCCGATTCAGTACAGAGTCGTTGCTCTGCTATACTCGCTCTGCTTGTGTCGCAACGTCGCCATCTGGCAATGACCCGGAAGGCACTGCCCTGCCCGGTGATCCTATGCATCCTGTATTGTTTCTGACACAAGTCCTGCCTTATCCGCTCGATGCCGGTCCAAAAGTGCGTGCATACTACGTGCTGCGCTATCTGGCACAGCACCATGATGTCACGCTGGTGTCTTTCGTCCGGTCGACTGACACCCCAGCCGCGATGGACCATCTGCGGACGTACTGCCGTGCGCTGCATGTCGTGCCTATGCGGCGATCGAAGCGCACGGATGCCTGGTTTCTGGTCAGAAGCTTGCTCGTTCAGCGCCCCTTCATGATTGAACGCGATGCCTCGCATGCCATGAACGCCTTGTTGGACGAAGTGACTGCGCAGACGGGACCCTTTGATGCTGTCCATGCCGACCAACTCTGGATGGCGCCCTATGCGTTGCGCGTCAAGGCGCAGGCGCTTTCTGACCCACCGCCGCGCGCGATTCTGGACCAGCACAATGCCGTCTATATGATCCTCCGTCGCCTGGCCGCAGCCGAGCGCAACCCGGTCAAGCGAATGCTCTTGCACCACGAGGCGGGCAAGCTGGCGGCTTTCGAGGTGGCGACCTGTGCTGCGTTCGATCGTGTCACGTGGGTCACCCAGGAAGACCATGCCGCCGTGCAGTCGGTCGCTGCCGCTCCTGTGCGCAACGATGCTGTGCTTCCCATCTGTGGCAGCCCAGAGGACACACCGCTCGTGCTCCGTCGACCCCCTGCCCGGCGCATAACCTTTCTCGGCGGGCTGCACTATCCGCCCAATGCCCAGGGTGTGCTCTGGTTCGCCGAACAGATCTTCCCTCAAATCCTGGCTGCCCAGCCGGACGCACTCCTGACGATCATTGGCAAGCAGCCGCCTGAGGCATTGTACACACTTGGCATTCCGGCGCGCAGCCTGGACATCACCGGCTACGTCGACGATCCCACCCCTTATCTGGCCGAGACGGCTGTCTTTGTGGTTCCGTTGTTGGCGGGCGGCGGGATGCGGGTCAAGA
>CAIRNL010000207.1 GCA_903879975.1 uncultured Chloroflexota bacterium
GGTCGCCAGCGAAGCAGACGAGGACGGCAAAAGCGATGCCGTAGCGGCTGTCAAGCAACTTGGTCCGATGGACTACTTCGCTTTAGGCATTGCCATACTCGGTTTGGCGCGCCAGTTTGGCGGCATGCTCAAGAAGTCGTAAGCGGCTGTCAATGTGACGTCATTGCCTGTCACGACCGGCGCCGAACAGTGCCGCTTCCAGGGGATGGGTTTCACCTATCTCCCTGCCAGTTCTCAACCCCAAAGGAGTACCAGATGAGTGTGAATCTTGGGAGCAGTGAACGGCCTCTGCGGGTGGCGATCATTGGCGCTGGCCCGTCGGGTTTCTATGCAGCGGCAGCGCTGCTCAAAGAAGGAATTCATGTCACCGTCGATCTCTTTGACCGCCTGATCGCCCCGCACGGCCTCGTACGCTATGGCGTAGCGCCCGACCACCAGAACATTAAAGCCGTTGCCAAAACCTACGACCGCACAGCGGCTGAGCCAGGATTCCGCTATTTCGGCAACGTCGACTTCGGCAAGGACATCCGCCACGAAGATCTGACAAAGCATTACGACGCCATCTTCTACACGACCGGCGCCCAGTCCGATCGCAAGCTCGGCATCCCTGGGGAGGATCTGCCCAATAGCATGTCAGCGACCGAGTTCGTAGCATGGTACAACGGCCACCCGGACTATCAGGATTTGCAGGTCGACCTGAGCTGCGATGCGGCGATCGTCGTTGGCGTGGGCAACGTCGCGATGGATGTGGCACGCGTGCTGGCCAAATCCATCGACGAGCTCGAAGATACTGATATTGCCGACCATGCACTCAAGGCATTGGCCAGGAGCAACATCAGGGACATTTACGTCGTTGCCCGGCGCGGCCCCGCCCAGGTGAAATTCACCAACGCTGAGATTCGCGAGATGGGCCATCTGACGATTGCCGATGCCATCGTGCTCGACCACGAGCTCAAGCTCGACCACGCCAGCAGCGCTGAAATCGAGGGCGACACCGCTATGCAGAAGAATCTCGACTACATGCGCGCTTTTGCCGAGATTGGAGTCACGGGCAAGCCGCGGCGCGTGCACTTCCGCTTCCTGCTCTCACCGG
Organism: uncultured Chloroflexota bacterium; assembly: GCA_903879975.1. GTDB lineage: Bacteria > Chloroflexota > Anaerolineae > Caldilineales > Caldilineaceae > Caldilinea. Next base: position 1,094 of record CAIRNL010000207.1, read on the forward strand.
TCGAAATCATCGACGTGGACGGCAAGATCGTAGCCGTGAAGATGGAGAAGAACGAGCTGCGCGCGTCCGTGGGCGGCGATATCAAGGCCTCCGGCACAGGCAAGTATGAGACCATCCCGGCTGGCCTGATTCTACGCTCGGTCGGCTACAAAGGTGTGCCCATGCCCGGCGTCCCTTTCGACGCGCGCCAAGGCATCATCCCCAACGAAGTCGGCCGCGTCATCGATCTGGAAACCGGTAAGATCGTGGCCGGCGAGTATGTGGCCGGCTGGATCAAGCGTGGCCCGACCGGCGTTATCGGCACCAATAAGCCTGATGCCATCGAATCGGTCAACAGTATGTTTGACGACCTTCGGAAGGGCAAACTCACAGCGGCGTCCGACCCCGATCCAGACACCATCCCTGCGCTGTTGAAAACACGTGGCGTGCGCTATGTATCGCAGGAAGATTGGAAAAAGATCGACGCCGTCGAAGTTGCCGAGGGCAAGAAGCGCGGCAAGCCGCGCGCCAAGATCGTCAAGCGCGAGACCATGCTGTCCGTAATCGACAGCTAGCCAGGCGTCTACTCGGTTTTGCGGGTCTGCCGGGCAGTTCAACTGGCAGACCCTTTGGTTTCCTTGCCTGCGACAGCCGCTATAACGGCCTGTCGCTGTTCGCCACACCTCCTCCGGTAAAATCAAATCTGCCGGATGGCACCGTGCCGTTTTCGTTACACTGCCACTCTCGGTACCGCAAACGTGGGCAACCTTGCAGCATACGGTATCAGGGTCAGATACACTGTCGCCATCGGTGCTTCGTCCGCCGGCAACAGATAGCCTTCATACTACCCAGAGGAGAGTTTTAATGCGCATTGGAGTGATGCTCGACGGCAGCGCACCGCTGCAGAGCGTGGTCAGCCAATTCAGCCAGGCCGAGGAAGCTGGCTTTGCCTCCGCCTGGCTCCCCAACATCTTTGCCAATGATGCCCTGACTGTGCTGGCTCTGGCCGGTGCACACACCAGCCGCATTGAGCTCGGCACATCGGTCGTGCCAACTTTTCCACGCCATCCGACAGCACTGGCGCAGCAGGCGCTGACCGTACAGGCTGCCACCAACGGCCGCCTTGCCCTTGGTATCGGGCTGAGCCACAAGCCAGTCATCGAGCAGATGATGGGGTTGGACTTCACCAGGCCAGTGCGCCACATGCGCGAGTATCTGGCCGCGCTCACGGCGCTGTTGTCTGGCCAGCCGGCACACTTCGACGGCGACGTATACCGCATTCACCTGCAGCTGACCGTACCCGGTGCGCTGCCACCCCCTCTCCTGGTTGCGGCGCTCGGCCCGCAGATGTTGCAGGTTGCCGGGCACATGGCAACAGGTACGATTACCTGGATGGGCGGCCCAATCTATCTGGAGCGGGATGTCGTACCGACCATCAATGCCGCCGCACAAGAAGCAGGACAGCCCGCCCCACGCATTGTTGCAGGCTTCCCTATCGCCGTCACCGGCCAGGTAGAGGCAGCTAAGGCCGCAGCCCGGCGCGTCTTTGCGGTCTACGCTACCCTACCCTCCTACCGTGCCATCCTCGACCGAGAGGGGGCCGCCGATGCCGCGGATGTTGCAATCATCGGCGACGAGCAGGCGATCGCCGTACAGGTGGAGCGCCTGGCTGCTGCCGGTGTCACCGATCTCATCTGTTCGTTCTATCCTATCGAGGAAGATGCAGATGTCCAGGTGCGCAGCCATGCAACGCTGGCGCAGCTGGCGCTGCTGCAGTGAGTGCTCGCTACAGCGCCAGGTAGAACCCGTTCATGGCAACAGAAACGCCCGGCGCATTCAATCAAGAACCGAGCCGACGCCAGCACTGAACGGGAATGCGCCGACATGGTTGAGCGCTGCCAGTGCGTTCGCCTTGCCCGATAGCAAGTCTTTGGCTAAAATATGCCCACTCTCTGCCCGTCAGGAACTTTATTTCGTATGCTGCGACAGTTATCTCCACAACAGCTGAGCCGGCGGCTTCCCAATCTCTGTTTCTGGCTCTCCTTTGCTACGCTGAATACACTACTCTTTCTGCCGATGTTCCTGCTTGATCAGCAGAGTTCGAGCCTCACACTGCCGGCGTCGACCGTGAGCGACAGTTGGTGGCTGGCGATCAATCGACTCTTTGTCTGGCGCGAAAACCTGGATCCGTGGCGGATCTCTGTCGAACTGACGGTGTTGGCCGCGCTGTGGGTGCTGGTGCGCTGGGTACGCCGGCCGTGGGTCGGCGTGGTATTCGGCGCGCTCTACGTACTGGCTGTCAGCTACTACATTTACGAAGCCATCGTTCTTTCCGTCTTCTTGCTGGAGCCCTCCTTCTACAGCCAATTTTACCTGGCGCGCGACGGTCTGCCCTTCCTGGCCGGGCATGTCAACGCAGCGTGGTGGCTCTATGCTGGAGCCACGTTCGGGCTGGCGCTGCTGGTCATCGTTGTCCTCTGGCTATTGAATCTGCTTCTGCGCAGCGGCGCCGCACCCGGCCTGCACTGGTTGACACGGACAAGCCTGGGTGGGCTGGCGCTTGCGTGCATCGTTGCCGCCGTTTCCTATCAGACCTACACCGCGCGGCCGGAGATGGTAGCCAGCAGCCTCAGTTTCAAACTGCAAAAGAATGTGGCGCTCTCGATCAAGACACAGCATGACGTTGCCAGCTTTGACGACAGCGCCGTACGCCGCATCTACGACTACACGGGTTACCAGCTAGAAACAAAACCCAACATCTATCTGATCTTCGTGGAATCCTACGGCAGCGTGCTCTACAAACGCACCCATTTTCGCCCACCGTACACAGCCTTACTGCGTGAGTTGGAAGAAACCCTGCACAATGCAGGATGGCATACAACGACGGCGCTGAGTGAATCACCTACATGGGGTGGCGGGTCGTGGCTTGCATACACGAGTCTCCTCTTTGGACTGCGCATCGACAACCATCCGCAATATCTGTCCTTGCGTAACAAGTACCAGGTCGGCAGCTATCCCAGCCTGGGTAACACGCTCCAGCAACAAGGTTATCATTATGTCTGGCTCTCGGCGCTCGATGAAAACCTGGCGGACATTGCCTGGGCGCGCTACACGCGCTTGCTCGGCGTGGACGAGTTGATTCGCAACGACGACATGCAGTTCATCGGGCCACGGTATGGCTGGGGGCCGGCGCCACCCGATCAGTGGGTGCTCAACTGGGCCAACGAGCAGGTCAAGGCTCACACAGATAAGCCACTGCTGCTCTTTACCATCACTCAGAACTCGCATTACCCATGGCATCCACACCCGACCCTGGTCGATGACTGGCATACGCTGAACGAACCTGCGCCCGAGGAGGAATTTGTCGACCCAGATACCATCAGCCCGGAGGCTATGCGCCGCCACTACATGAACGCCGTAGACTACCAGCTGCGCATGTTGACACAGTTTATTCTCGACAATGGCGACGAGAACAGCCTTTTCATCTTGGTAGGCGACCACCAGCCGCCAGCGGTTTCGCGACGGGACGACGGCTGGTCTACCCCCATCCATATCGTCAGCAAAGATGCAGCGCTGATCGATTCGTTTGCCGACTACGGTTTCGTACCAGGTCTGACCGTGACAAATCTGGCGCCAAGCCTGCGCCACGAGGGCTTCTATTCTCTATTTATGCGTCTGCTCTTCGGCCATTACGGCACCGGCAAGATCGCCGAACCTGCCTATTTGCCGGAAGGCGTCATTCCGCTGCAAGCAGCTTCCAACTGAAGGAGCAACTCCATGAAACTCATACTCGCCAAGATTGTGCCATCCCTTCTTCTCAGTATTGCCCTGGCTGCGTGTAGCGGCCAGTCCAGCCCAACTCCTGAACCGACAGCCTCGGTTGGCGAGGCGCCCAGCCAGGGATCAGGTGAAGCGGTCTCCGGCCAACGCATCTTTGTCATCGTGCCGGCCGAGTCCAAGGCCTCTTATCTGGTGGACGAGGAATTCTTTGCCAGCGCACTGGACAAGTTAGGCATTGCCGCCGGCTTGGTTGACGTTGTCGGCAGCACACAAGAGATCGAGGGGCAGATCACGCTGAACCTTGACAACCTGGGCGATGCACTGGGCGAGAACACTTTCACGGTCAAGATGAACACGCTCCGGACTGACCGCAATGACCGTGACAAGTGGATTCGCGAAAATGGTCCACGTTTCAACGAGTACCCGCTGGCAACTTTCACCGCCACCAGTATCGAAGGTGCGCCGGTCTCTTACCGTGACGGCGACGAAGTGAGCTTCAAACTCGTCGGCGACCTGACCGTACGCGAGGTCACCCAGCCAGCCACCTTCGACGTGACGGCCCAGCTTGCTGGCGACACACTGACTGGCGTTGCCACCACGCGTACGCTGATGAGCGGCTTTGGCATCGAGCCACCTAACTTCGCCAACACGCTTACGGTCGCCGACGAATTCGGCATCGAGGTACAATTCACGGCAAGGGCACAGTAACCTTGCGCCCGTTCCTCTCTGTTGCCGAACCAGCGCTGCTCGATCGTATCATCGACGAAGCACGCCATATCCTGGCAACGGCAGGTATGGAAATCCGCGGCGACGTATTGCGACGCCGGTTGCTGGAAGCGGGTCTGTCTGTTTCTGCTGACGGGCGTATTCTCTTTCCCCACAGGGCGATCGAACAGGCGTTGGCGACAGCGCCCGCCTCCTTTACCCTGTTTGATCGTAACGGCCACCCACACGCTGAGGTCGGCGGCGGCACCGTCCGCTTCGTGCCGGGATCCAGCGGTCTCAAGGTGCAGGATCATCGCACAGGCGGGTGCAGAGACCTTTGGCAGCGCACTGATGGCTGCGCGGGCTGGTATCAACTCGGTGTCAGGGCCGCAAGTGCTTGACTTCGTGCCGGTCTTCAGCCTGCCCAAACTCGTCTTTGACAATGAGGTCTGCCGCCGGCGTTGCAGATGGCGTGCCCGCTCCAGGTCGTAGAAGACCTGCCGGCCCGCCACCTCGTCGAAACACAGTTGGCAGACCAACACATGATCACAGCACCGCACACGCTGACCTACTGGGAAGATCACCTCTGTCTGCCCGGCGTCGTCTACGACCGCAAGAATCGCAAGGCCTGGCAGCGCGCCGGCTCGAAGACGCTCTACCAGCGCGCCGTCGACGAAGTTGAGCAGCGGCTGGCCGCCTACCAGCCGGTCGAGACCGCCCCGCTGGCCGTCGCTGAAATGGAGCGCCTCATCCGCAGCGGCATGCAGGGCAATGCCGATTTGCCCGCTATCCCCGGCCAGCATAGAGGCAGCGGACTGGCACGGGACGATTGCCCTAATGGAGGCCGCTATCCCCGGCCAGCATAGAGGCAGCGCCGCTTCCAGCGATGATGGCGCTGATTGCATCTTGAGCACACTTCTTCCCATATACGTGCTTGTTGAGTCTGCATTTGCATGTGTGCTACAATTCTCTCCAGACAGGCCAGATTTCACAGAGGGGGCGTGATGCTTACCTGGCAAGTTCAAGAGGCAAAGAACAACTTTAGTGAAGTGATAGAGCGAGCAAGCCA
>CAIRNL010000208.1 GCA_903879975.1 uncultured Chloroflexota bacterium
CGGGCTGGACAGCCGGCGAGCGCGTGGCCGTGGAGACGGCGGCATTCGTCTGCGGCCAGTGTGCCTACTGCCTGACCGGCGCCTATCATATGTGCCCGCACCGCAAGGGCTACGGCAATCTCGTCGATGGCGCCATGACGAAGTACGTTGCCGTGCGTCCATCGATTTTGCACCGCATCCCACGTGGGGTCTCGTTCGAGCACGCGGCACTCACTGAACCGGCCTGCGTGGCCACCCAGGCACTGACTGTCAACGCACGCGTCAAACCTGGCGACACTGTCGTGATCCAGGGTGTCGGCACCATCGGTGTCATGGCGCTGCAAATTGCCCGTATCTCCGGTGCCGGCACCATCCTCATGCTGGGCACCGACGTCGACACGCAGCGCCTGGAAGTGGCCGAAGAGCTGGGCGCCGACTACACCGTCAACGTCCAACAAAGCGACCCGGTCGAGGTGCTGCGCAAGCTGGGCGACGGTTTCGGCGCCGATGTCGTCGTGGATTGCACGGGCGTCAGCGCCGTGCTCAAGCAGGCCATGGAACTGGTGAGGCCACTGGGCACCATTGTCAAGATCGGCTGGGGACCGCAGCCGCTGAACGTCAGTCTCGATCCGCTGGTGGCCAAGGCCGCCACGCTGCAAGGCTCCTTCAGCCATACCTACGCCACCTGGGAACGCGTGCTGGGCCTCATGGCGACCAGCCAGCTCAACCTGGACCCGATGATCGGCGGCGTCTATCCGCTCAACGACTGGGAAGTGGGTTTTCACGCCATGGAAGTCGGGGAGAATGTGAAGTCGGTCCTCGTGTACGAATAAGGTGTAACAGGCGAATTGACACCCTGATTCCAACAGAAGGTACAACCCAAATTTATGGAACCGATGATTCAGATTTCACTTGACCTGACAAACATCGACGAGGCGCTGGAGGTGGCGCGGGCCGCTGTGCGCGCCGGCGTCGATTGGTTGGAGGCCGGCACACCGCTGATTCTGGCGGAGGGGCTACATGGCGTGCGTGCGTTGCGGCGCGAGTTCCCCGCTGTGCCTATCGTGGCTGACCTGAAAACCATGGATGGCGCTGGCCTCGAAGCCGAGATGATGTTCCAGGCGGGCGCCAACATGGTCGTGGTCATGGGCCAGGCGCACGATGCCAGCATCATGGAGCAGGTGAAGATGGCGAAGAAGTATGGTGGCAGAGTGATGTGCGACGTCATGCTCTGTCCAGACATGCCCGGCCGCGCCCGTCGCGCCGCAGAACTGGGCGTTGACTATATCATCGTCCATACGGGCTTCGACGAGCGCAACATGATCTCGGGGCTGAGTCCATTGAACGACCTGCCCGGCGTACTGGCTGCAGTCAATATCCCCGTGCAGGCAGTGGGTGGCCTCAGCATCGATCAGGCAATTCAGACCTTGGAGATGGGTGCCGAGATCGTGGTCTTCGGCGCGCCCTTGGTCATCAGTGGCACAGAGTTCAAACCGGCCGATCCGGACTTTGAGCCGATTATTCGCAACATTGTCGAGCGGGTCAAGCGTACGAAGGTAGGAAAGTTGCGTCCATAGGGTTGTTTTCATGAAACGAGATGGAGTCGTCCAGAGAGTGTGGAGAATCGACTCGATGGCTCACACTCTGGGCGCTTTTACGTAAAAGAAATTTTTTGAACAAGACAGGCGAAACCCATGAATGAGCATCTTGTTGGGCAGGTGAGCAGCCTGCATTTTCCGGCAGCGCTGCCGGAGACCTTGTTGGAGGTGGAGCAGCACTTCGATGCGCCACGCATCGACGATATCCCGGCTGCGGTGCGGGCGGCGCTGCGGAACAGCAAGCCCATGCAGCGCATCCAGTCGGGCATGCGCGTCGCCATCGGTGCGGGCAGCCGCGGCATCAGCAACCTGCCGATTATCGTCCGCACCGCGGTGGAGGAGGTGCGCGCTGCCGGCGCCGATCCCTTTGTCTTCCCTGCCATGGGCAGCCACGGCGGCGCCACTGCGCCGGGACAGATCGAGATGCTGGCCAGCCTGGGCGTGACGCCGGAGAGTGTTGGCGCGGAGATTCTGGCTACCATGGAGGTCCAGCAGATCGGCCAGCTACCCGACGGCCCTCCGCTCTACCAGGACGCCAACGCTGCCGCTGCCCAGGCCACGCTGCTCATCAATCGTGTCAAACCGCACACCGATTTTCACGGCCAGATCGAGAGCGGGTTGGCCAAGATGGCGGTCATCGGTATGGGCAAGGACACAGGCGCCCAGCTCGTGCATGTCTATGGCGCGCGCGGCTTCATTCGTTTCCTCGCGCCGGCTGCACGCATCTACGAGGCTAACACCAACTTGGCTGGTGGCGTGGCGCTGCTGGAGAATGCCTTTGGCGAAACTGCTGAAGTGCACGCGTTGGATGTGAGCGAAATTGGCACAGCGGTCGAGACGGCACTGTTGGAGAAAGCACGCGCTCTCATGCCGCGCCTGCCCTTCGACGCTATCGACATCTTGGTGATCAAAGAGATCGGCAAGAATTTCAGCGGTACAGGCATGGACACGAATGTTGTCGGCCGGCTCATGATCCCACGCATGGCGGAGGATCACAAGCCAGACGTGGC
>CAIRNL010000209.1 GCA_903879975.1 uncultured Chloroflexota bacterium
GCGCTATCACAACGACCGGGAGTGGCTCAACCGGCTGGTGTTGGAAGAAGCCTTCCCGACTGCCATTGAGAAGAGCTACAAACCCTACCAGGAGCGGCTGCGGGGGTTGATCCAGGTGCTGCGGCGGGGCGCGTCGACGCGCGACGGCATTGTGGCGCTGGTGGCGGCCAACCTGGGCATCGTCGAGGAGACGCCCGCCGCGCGCCGCCAGCGCCAGCGCATCCGCATCGAGGAATTTGCACCCGAGCGGCAGGCCCTTTCTTTCCCGAACGCGCAGCCCTACAGCCGTTTCATCCCCAACAACCCACGCACCGCGATCTGCGTCACCAACCCCAACCTGGCGGAGGTCACGCCCGAATTGCAATTTGTGGTGCATGTAGCGGGGGAACAGCGCACACAATTGTTGTTGTTCCATTGGTCACTGATCAACCGCACGACTGGCCAGGTGCTGCACCACAAAGGCGAACTGCAGCGCGAGGATCGCGTGCTTTTTACGCGCGATGGCGAGATGCGCGTCAACGGCGTGCCCACCCCCTTCAGCGGCGAGGCGCTTCGTCTGCCGCCAGGTGAATCGCTATTAGAGATCGAGGTGCTGACGGGCTTTCGTGCGGCGCGGCTCGATCATGCCGCCTACGGGCTGGCGCTCTTTGGCGACGAGTCGATGGACGCCGCCCTGGACATGGCAACGCCCGATGGCGTTACTGCGGGGTTATTCGACCGCAGCGCTTATGACACCGTGATTTTCGACCGCAACCCGTTCGATCACCTGGAACCCGAGCAGATGGAACTGGTGTCGCTCGACGTCGAGATCAGCCTGGAGCGCTTGACGCCCGGCTACTTCCGAGTGACGGTGCCGTGGGACCTGGGTGATTTCCCCGCCGACGCCGACGACCCGGCTGGCCATCCACGCAACCAGATCCAGGGCATCATCGACAAAGTGCGCGCGGCCGGCGTCTTTGCCACGGTCAGCTATGAGCAGACCTTTGCCGACGTGCACGAGCTGGGTGATGTGGCGCCGACGACCGTATTGGTGCGGCCCGAGCAGGCCGGGCCGGCCGCGGCCATCGCCCATGACGTGACGGATCGCCTGGTGCTGGCGGGGCGCATGGACTACACCTGTTTTGACTCACTCAACGGGTTTGATGGGTAGACGGGCAGTCTGCTGACTATGTGCGAGGAGCTTCTCGGAGAAACCGAGTTTCTCTCAGAAACTTGGTTTCTCACCCGCATTACCCTTTGGCACTTTACATCTTATCTTGGTTCAGGCAAAGGAACGCTGTGCAATGAAAACAAGCGAAACACTCGATATGCAGGGACATCTGACGCTCTACCTCTGCGACGCCGCCGGTACGGTGATAGATTGCCAGGCTGCGCCCAACCACATTGTACTCAGCGGCCGCGACCTGGTAGCGCGCATGTTTGTGCTGGGCGACTTGAAACCGATCTCCCACCTGGCAGTGGGCAGGGGGACACAGGCGGTGGCTGCAACCGACACGAAGTTGGGGGACGAAGTGGCGCGTGTCGCGATCAAGCCGCTTCAGCTCGACCGCGACTTGCTGGAGATCAGCACCGAGGATGGCAAAGACAAGCGCAAGAAAGTGATCATTCACGCCGAACTGGGCTTTGCACAGGGCAACGAGACCCTCACCGAGGCGGCGCTCTTCAACCAGAACGGCATCATGTACAACCGTATCGTCTTTGCCCCGGTGCAGAAGACACAGGATTATGTTTTAACGCTCATCTGGGAAATCACCTTCTGAGGAGGATAGCCATGGCTTTTGTTTCGACCTTGACGGCGGATATTACGCAGAAGAAGCCGGGCGACCCGATCCGTTCGGCAGACTGGAATCAGTTGGGTGCTGAGGTGCTCGGCGTCGGCCAGGAAGTCAGCAGCTTGAGCCAGGCCGTCGACAACCTCACCAGGCTGGGTGCGGAGATGAACGACGCCTTGAGCAGGGCAGTCGCCGACCTCCGTGCCGAGGCAAGCGGGAGCCGCTTCACTGGTGCGGTGGATGGCGACTTGCGCGTGGCAGGCACATTGGCGGTCGATGGAGCGACCACCCTGCGCAAGGGGTTGGAACTGGCTGGCGGCGCGCTTTCTTTTGGCAACCGGACGGGCCAGTTCATCAATGCCTGGGGCACAAATTTCGGCCTGGGCATCCAGGGGGGCACGCTCTATTGCCGCAGCGAATCCGTTTTTGCGTGGCACAAGGGCGGTGCACACAGCGACGGCCTGGCAGACCCCGGCGGCGGCGTTGCGCTCATGACGCTCAACCAGGATGGGCTGGGGCTGGCTGGCGGATTGGGCATGGGCGGCGCCCTCTCCTTTGGCGCCCGCCTGGGTCAGCACATCAACCTGTGGAATCGCGACTATGGCATCGGCATTCAACCATCGCTCATGTACTTCCGCAGTGGCGTTGACGCAGGCTTTGCCTGGTATTCGGGCGGAGAGCACCAGGACTCCAAAAGCCCTGGCAGCGGCAGAGCCATCATGAGTCTGATGAGCGGCGGGTCGCTTTCTGTCCGCGGCTTCATCAGTGGGAGTGCATCAGTCCAACTCAGCGATGAGCGCCTGAAGCAGAACATCACCCCGATTGCCCCGGATCAGTCGCTGCTGCGACTCATGGACCTCACCGTCTATGAATATGAATATCGGCCTGAATTCCAACCTGCGGCTGCCGGACAAA
>CAIRNL010000210.1 GCA_903879975.1 uncultured Chloroflexota bacterium
GCAGTCTGGCTCGGCGGCGATGGTGTGCTCTACCGCGTGGCCGGCGAAACATGGACTGTCTTCAGCGCCGAGGAAGTTGGCGACGCCGGCTTCCCGCTGCGGCTGATTGCGGGGCTGGCGCCTGCGGGCGATGGAACGCTGTGGTTGGGCGATATCGATGGAGCGATCTGCCGCTTCGATCCTGCTCAGTCCCGCTGCGCAGTGGCCTACAATGCGGAACAGGGCATGGCAGCTGGCCCGCTCACCCACCTTGCGCTCGATGCGGCTGGCCGTGTCTACTACACGACCGCAGGCAACGGATATAGTGCCCTCGACGGCGACACCTGGCGACGCTTTGCCAGAGCCGGTGAGGCCATACGCGGCAACGCCATTGGCGCCGCGACTGTGGATACAGCCGGTGCGCTGTGGGTTGCAACCGAGGCAGGCGTGCAGCGCGTGGAGGGCGTCGATCGCGCACCCACCCTGGTCTCTGCCAGTGGCATCGATCCGGCCACCGTACGCGTGCTCTTTGCCGACAGCAGCGGCCTGATTTGGGCCGGCGGGGAAGGTGCGGCAAGTTTTGACGGCCAGGCCTGGACGGTCTACACGACGACTGCCGGCCTGGCGGGTGAGACCGTTCAGGCCATCGCCGAGGATAGCCGTGGGCGCATCTGGCTCGGCACTGACCGCGGGATCAGTATCTGGAACGGCGCCACTTTCTTCAACCTCACCGCGGACACCGGCCTGCCCAGCGCAGACATTCGCTGCCTGCTGGCCGCAGAGGACGCCATGTGGATCGGCAGCGCTGGCGGCGGCCTCTACCGTTTTGAACGCAACCAGCTCCAGGTACTCAACAGCGACAATGTGAATCTGCCCAGCGATACGGTCACGGCGTTGGTGCTGGCCGATGATGGCAGCCTGCTGGTTGGAACGGACACTGGCCTGGCCGAGCTGCGCGCCGGCAACGCCGCACCGATCCCAGCAGCCGGCGAGCAGGCTGTTACGCACATTTTGGCGCTGCCGGGGTCGCTCTGGGTTGCGACCGCCGCAGACGGGCTCTACTACGACGCAGGCAATGGCTGGCAGCATGCTACTGCAGCAACTGTGCTGCCAGCGGATGATGTGGCCGCGCTCGTTGCCACGGAGCAGAGCATCTGGGTCGGCGGGCGCACGGGCGGACTTGTACTCACCAATATTCCGCAAGGAGAATAGACGATGATCATTCGGACACAGAAGGGATTGACCTTCGACGACGTGTTGTTGGTACCTAAGCGTTCGCCGATTGCGTCGCGCCGAAATGTCGACACCTCGGCGGCGATTACGAACAAAATTCGCCTGGCAACGCCCATCCTGAGTGCCAACATGGATACCGTGACCGAATGGGAGATGGCGGTGGCGATGGCGCGTGCTGGCGGCATGGGTGTCCTGCATCGCTTCATGACCGTTGAGCAACAGGTCCGGCAGGTCAACAAAGTCAAGCGCGCCCAGGGGCTCATGGTCGACAATCCCTACACTGTGGCGGAAACGGCGTCCGCCGCTGAGGCGGATCGACTCATGGAACAACATGACGTGGGGGGGCTGATCGTCGTCAATGGCGACAATCAGCTGGTGGGGATTATCACTCGCCGCGATATTCTGCTGGCACCTGACGACGTACTGACTGTCGTCCAGGCCATGACGCCGGCAGCCCATATCGTCTCGGTCGGCCCGTCGGTCACATCGGCGGAGGCGCGCGCCCTGCTCTACCAGCATCGTCTGGAAAAGCTGCCGGTGGTCGATCGCGACGGTAAGGTGGTTGGCCTCATCACCTCGCGCGATGTAGTGCGTGTGGAGGAACGGTCGCAGGCCAGCGTCGACGGCAAGGGTCGCCTGCGCGTGGGTGCCGCCATTGGCGTCGGTGCCGGCGAGATGGCTCGTGCCGACGCGCTGCTGGAGGCCGGCGCTGACCTGCTGGTGCTCGACATCGCCCATGGCCACGCCGACCACTGTATCGATATGGTGAGAAATCTGCGGCGCAGCTTCGCTCAGGCGCAGATCGTGGCCGGCAACGTGGCGACAGCCGACGGCGCACGTGAGTTGGCTGAGGCTGGGGCCGACGCCATCAAGGTGGGTATCGGCCCTGGCTCCATCTGTACAACACGCATTGTGACCGGCTTCGGTGTGCCGCAGCTGACGGCCATCATCGA
>CAIRNL010000211.1 GCA_903879975.1 uncultured Chloroflexota bacterium
CTGTTGGCCGCGGCGTAGCGGTATGGGTTGCCGTGGCAGTCGGCACAGGCGACGGCGTCGATGTGGGTGTAGCGGTCGCTGTTGGCCGCGGCGTAGCGGTATGGGTTGCCGTGGCAGTCGGCACAGGTGACGGCGTCGACGTGGGTGTGGCGGCTGGCGGGGAAAGAGAAGGGGTCGGCGGCGATGTGGCAGCGGGGACGATCAACTTGACCGGCTCCCCGGCAGCCAGCACTTCACCGGTCAGGGTGACGCGTTGCGGCTGCACAGTGTAGCTTCCGCCGGCTGGTAGTTCGGCCAGAATCCGCCAGCGCCCATCTGCATCGACGACGGTCAGCCCAACCGGCTCGCCGTCAACGCTGACACGGACCGTATCACCCGGGGCACCGGTGCCTTCCAGAGTCACCGGCCCCGGACCCTCTGGCAATGGCAGCGTGCGTCTATCGATCTGCGGTGGAACGGGGGCGGCGGCCGTCGTTGCAAATGTCACGGACGCCGATGTATCGATTTCGGGCGTAGCGCTTGCGGGGGGCGTCGATGTGGGTGTCGGCAGGGCAATAATCATGCGCTGGGCGGGGACGGGAACATCTGTCGTCACACCGGTTGTCGGATCGACGGCGCGCACGGCTACTGCATAGGCATCCGGCTGTTCCAAGGTAACGACCAGCGACCAATTCCCGGCTTCGCCGATGGTCGTCGTGCTGACGGCAGTGCCGTCGAGTATGAGCTGAACCTCGACGCCGGCCACTCCCATTCCGCTCGCTGCAATACGAGCGGCGCCAGGGTCGGTATTGACGATGACGGAACTGATCGTCGTCAGCCCAGCAACAGCGGCGGTGGGGGTCTCTGTCGGCGGGATAGCGTAGAGCGGGCGCGCCGCACGTGCGATATTGAGGATTGTCGGGGTTGCCGTTGCTGCAATCTCTCCATTCGCATCGAGCGAACGCAGGGCGACTGCATAAAGACCCGGCGTATTGATACGCAGCGTGACCGCCCATTTCCCTGTTGCATCGACCGTTGTTTCAGTGAGCACTGCGCCGTCTACGACAACCTGAATTGTCGAATTGGGCTCGCCTGTGCCGGACAGGCGTAGCGGCCCAGCCGACAGGTCTCCGCTTGTCATATGTCTATCCAGCGCAGGGGCGACAACAATTTGTGCCGGCACGCCAATGCTCAATGTCAGCGGTTCACCCGATGCCACGACAACACCGGCGGGATCGACCTGCTCCAGCACGATAGCATGGATGCCTGGTTCGTCGATGCGCACTGTAGCTGACCACTGCCCGTTGGCGTCGACTGGGACAGAGGCCAGCAGGGATGTGTCGGCGCGAACGCGCACGCTGTGCCCGCGTGCTCCCTCTCCTGCCAGGGTGATGGCGCCTGGTGCCATCGTTGTCCCTGGCAGGGGGGAGATCAGCACAGGGCGATTCAGTTGGGCTTCAGCGGTGAACGCAGCGATCTGAGATGCGTCTGGCTCTGGCGGGGCGATAGCCGGCGGCTGACAGCTTTTCGTCAACAGCAGGACGATCAAAGCTAGCGCGACAACCAGCAGCACGAGATACTTGGAAAGATCGAGCCAACGAATTGAACGCGGGGTGCGACGATGTGCCATGCTCAGGCCTCCTTGTCGACGGGGCGCACAGAGGTGGATGTTGCCAGTTCACTGGCGTGTTGCGACGGATTCTCGTCCGGCACATCTTCGCCGGCAATCTGGCGCCGCAATTGTTCGTTTTCTCGGCGTAAAGCGCGTACTGTCGAACGCCAATACTGCCAATCGATGAGCCATTCGAGCAGCCACCCGATAAGGAAGCCGATCAGAAGTGCTATCCAGAAGTCCTGCATGCCACATCTCCTGGCGATGCCGGTGGGTTATGCTGTGCGGCGACTTTGTCTCGATCCCAGACTCGACCTTGGCGGTGAGAGGGATTTGTGTACAGACCAACATCTGCAAGCCTCCCCGTTTGTACCACAGACGCTGCAATCCACACAAGCTTGCAACAGGCGCTGAATTGTACCTGTGCAGGCAGCGGATGCTCCCTGTGCAGTTGGCAGGCGAGTATTGGATGCCAGCCAAGTTGCGCAGGTCGTCCGCCGTGGGCATAATGACAGGATGTCACTTTGGCTGCCCTATCTGGAATTTGCCACAGCGCTCGCCGCCGAGTGCAGCGCCTATGCTGTCTCGCAGTTTGGTCTGCACCTGGCGCGCCGGAAACGTGATGGCACGCTGGTCACCGAAACGGACCTCGCTATTGACTCGATGATCGTCGAACGCCTCGCTGTCGCCTATCCAGGCCACTGTGTGCTGAGCGAGGAGCAGACGACTCGCTACGATGCCGGCGCCGATTTCAC
>CAIRNL010000212.1 GCA_903879975.1 uncultured Chloroflexota bacterium
GCGCGCGATTGCGTTGTTGAGCGGCCTGGGAATCCTGGCCATGACGTATGCCGTCTGGCGGCGTGCAGGTGTGGCGACGATTATCGAGGTGCGTGCCGCCAGGTTGGCCGACCATGCCCGTTTTCAGGTCGTTCGCCGGGGCGCTCTGTTGCCGGCCTTGCTGCACATCCACCGGCAGGTGGAGAGCGAAGCAGTGCAGGGGGCGGAAGGCCACATCAGGTGCCTCCAGCAAGTCAAGAGTATACGTTTTCATCTGCCTGCCTCAGCCGGCCACATGCTCAAAGTCTGGGTGCACGAGGTGGGGGAGGAGGGCTATTCGAATGGCTTGCCAGCCTATGTCGTGTTGCGGTATGGCGAGCAGCGCGAAGAATTCACCCTGCAGTGCAGTCTTGGGCATCTCTACCTGTCCCTCCCAGCGGAGGCATGTCACGTAGAGATCGCACTGCAATGAGCGAATCTATGGCTGCTGCCCAGTGATATGTTGCTGCCAGAGTTCATGGGCACGCTGAATAACGGCCAAGGAGTCGGGGAGCAACGCGTAGGGGGCGAGCTTCTCCACGGCCACCCAACAGACGGCCGCCGCATCGTCACTGGCACGGGGCTCTCCGCTCACCCAACAGGCCCAATAGTCGATGACAATGTAATGATATTCGATCTTGCCGGCGTCGTCGCGTGTAATCGGCTCGAAGACGCCGGCAATGCCGCCGATCGCAATCTCCACGCCGCACTCTTCGCGCACTTCACGGCCGGCGCCTGCAGCCAGGGTCTCCCCTAAGTCCAGTAGACCGCCTGGCAGTCCCCAGGCGCCGGCGCGCGGCGGACGGCCGCGCTGCACGATCAGAACCTCGCCGCCCGCGTTGAACACCGCGGCAGCGACGCCGACGAGCGGCGCATCGGGATATTGTCTGCGTACAGTGACCGGCTGCGTGACAAGCGACGAGCCGCTGGAACTGGCTGGTAGGTTCATCTCCACGCCAAGACGACCTCCGGCAGTGCACTGAGTTCATCGATGACCGCGTCCGGCACAATCTGGCCGGCATGAACCTGATTTTCGTGATCGATCGAGGAAGAGGTTGCACCGCGCACGAGAACGGTCTGGGCGCCCAGGTCGATACCGGCGCGGATATCCTCGCTCAGGCTGTCGCCGATGACAACCGTCTCGTAGGCCAGGAAATCCCAGCGATCCAGAACAATCTGCAAGAAGCGAGCGTCAGGCTTGCGATATTCGACGCTGGCGCTGCTCAGGCAGATGTCAAAAAACGCGCGCAAGTTGAGATAGTCGATCGTGCGTTGGAAAACGCGATCACAGCTGTGATTGGCCATGATGGCTAGCCGGTAGCCAGACGCCCGCAAGGTTTCCAACGCTGCGACCGTACCGGAGCGCAGCTTCCAGGCCGTCATTTCGGGCGCGTAGAAAATATCCACGGCCCGGCGCAGTACGTCGGGATTCATGCGGCTGGCTGGATAGCCAAAGAACTGGAGGAGAAAGCTCAGCGCATCGTCGGCTATATGTTCTTCCTGCTCTTCGGCCGACTTCTCCTCGGCAAAGCGCCGCGCTTCGACGATACTCGTGGCAAAATCTTCGGGCAGGTCCATGCCGGTGGAACGCATGTAGGCTTCGGCCGCCAGCGCACCTTCGCCCATCAGGTCGTCCAGTGGCCGCGTTCGCACAGCCAGGGTCGCGTCGAAATCAAAGATGAGGCCGCGGATCAACGGCAGCGCGCCAATGGTCGCCTCACCCAGCTCAGGGAAAAAGTTGCCCCTCAAGAGGACGAGTCGCTGCTCGTCGAGCGTGATATCGGCCGTAGGCTCAACGTCGGTGTAGCTGGGGGCAGCTTCCTGTGGCTCCGGCGGCGGGCCGAAGATCGCGTACATCTCGTCCGACGTGAGCGAGCGGCCGCGGGCGCGAGCCCGGGCCAGGAAGCGTTCCTTCTCCTCTGCTGTCAGTGGTTCCTGCCCAGGGCGCAGTGCCAGGTCATCGAGCGGACTGGCATCTGCTGGTTGCTCGTGGTTCTGCTCGCTTGAATCGTCCATGAGTCCAAGATCTGCACTGAATTGAGCATGCATAGGGCGACACCTGTTCCCTCGCACACCGATCATGACAAACAAGTGTATCCTACTATATGCGATCGCCACGAGCGCTGCAAAGAGTGGCGTAACGACAATCGCACACAGCGAACACCAGGATGAATCGTCGCCAATCCACTGTGCAGTGACGCCAGACAAGGACCCACAGGGTCTATGTCGCTTGCAGGCACCTGGCTTGTCCGCAACTGTGAAATAGACCCTGCATAGCCATTGTCGATTGACAGGATAGCATCCTGTCAATACACTCGTACAGAGCGCTGTCTCTGTCACCAGCCACGCTGACCAACCGTCTGAGAAGAGGAACATATGGCCTACACAACGACAATCGGCTCCATTCGCTGTCATATTCTGAGCGATGGCCTGCACTATGTGGATGGCGGTGGATTCTTTGGCTTGATCCCGCGCGTGCTCTGGGAGGGAATCATCGTCCCCGATGCCCAGAACCTGGTTCCATGCGATTCGCGCTCCCTGCTGATCGAGTCCGATGCCGGACTCATCCTGGTGGACGCCGGCAATGGAGATAAACTGCCGGAGAAGGTGCGCCAGCGGCTGGGTCTCGACAATCGGCAGAAGCGCCTGATAGGTGAGCTGGCGCGCGTTGGCTATACACCCGAGGATATCGATAGGGTGCTCTTCACACATTTCCACGGCGACCATATCGGGGGGGCGACGTGCTGGGACACACCAGACGGCTCACCTGGCCCTGTTGTCGCAACATTCCCGCGCGCACGCTACATCGGTCAGCGCATCGACCTTGCCGATGCCAGTTTCCCGAATGAACGGACGGCCGCAACGTATATCGCCGATAATTTCCGCCCGCTCTTAGAGCGGGGCAAACTGGAAGTTGTCGACGGCCCGCAACGGCTGGCAACGGGTGTGCACACCGATTTGGCACCGGGCCATACGGCTGCCATTCAGACAGTGTGGGTGGAGAGCGGCGGTGACAGCCTGCTCTTCCTGACCGATGCGGCGAGCTGGGCGGTGCACCTGCAGCGCCTCGCCTGGGTGCCGGCTTTCGATACGATGCCCATGCAGAGTATCGAGACCAAGCGTCGCCTCGCCCACGATGCCCTGGAGCAGGACACAATATTGGTTTTCCAACACGATCCCCAGATCGTGACGGCGCGCCTGCTGCCGGGCAAGCGCGGCCCGGAGATCCACGCACTCATCTCTGAGCCGGCTCACTTCGACCCTAGCCGATAGCTCACGCAACCCAACAACCAACTGCATAGGCGTCTGGGTCTCTCGGTACAGGCTTGCCGAAAGTGGACTCTGCGCGCACGACAACTGGCGTAGCGTTCGGTGGATCGTTGAACGCACACTGCCGCTACCGACCCTCAAAATGCATTACTGCTGGGACATGCAAGTTCGACCAATAGACCGATGGATTTTACCGGCGAGACAGCTACCATATTTCCTAGAAAGAAGGGTTTGAGTTTCGGAATAGCAGACACCGCAGTGATGAATTTGCATCCACTTCTCATCCTCGTCTTCTCCCCCACGAATTACAGCGGATGTTAGCACCGCTTCGGCGTGTGCTTGCAGAATCAACAGTCAGTCAGTTGGTGGAGTTGGTCAATCGTTTTTGCTCAAAGGGAGGAGCAACCATGATTACGCAGTTGTCTTACTACGTTCTGATTTTCAAGTCCTATTTTGCCAAGGAAGAGGGACAGGACCTGATCGAGTACGCCTTGATCGCCGGTCTGTTGGCCTTGGCAGCGGTCGCCGGCCTCATGGCGATGAGCGGCACGCTGGAGACGATGTGGAACAACCTGAGCAGTGCCTTGGGCACAGCGGCAGGCGGTTGATTCCAGAAGCCTGGCAGAAGATCGCTACCAATCAATCGATTCGCCTTGCCGAATCAAAGGAGCAACCATGATTACGCAGTTGTCTTACTATGTGCTGATACTCAAGTCCTATTTTGCCGAGGAAGAGGGCCAGGATCTGATCGAGTACGCGCTGATTGCCGGCCTGCTGGCATTGGCAGCGGTCGCCGGCCTCCTTGCGATGAGTGGGACGCTGGAAACGATGTGGAACAACCTGAGCAGTGCCTTGGGCGCAGCGGCAGGCGGTTGATTCCAGAAGCCTGGCAGAGTCGTTCCGGGGTGGGTGTCAATCGTCATTCTGCGGTACACAGACCAGGTGTCTGCAAGAAACCTGGTCTGTGTACCGCAGAATCACCGTGGACGGATTACCAACGTAGTGCCGAAATCGCTTGGCCGGCCGACAGCCGTAGCAAATGGCAGCCGGCCAAGGCTACGAGGAAGCCTATGAAACCTCGATACGGCCAGGAAGAGGGACAGGATTTGGTCGAATACGCCCTGGTTCTGCCCCTCTTCTTGTTCCTGGTACTCACTATTATCGAATTGAGCTTGCTGTTTTTTGACTATGTCACCGTCTCGAATGCAGCAAGAGAAGGCGCCCGAGCCGGAGTCGTCGTTACCTCGCAAGAGTGTGATGAAGGGTGCGTAGATGGTCTGGCCGAAGCCGCAGCAAGCCGACTGACAACAGGTCTGATAGCCGATCGGCTCGAGGTGTTGGTTCGCCATCCTGATGCCGGCATCGTCGAAGTGGAGGTCCGTTACCAGGCGCCGCTCATGACGCGGCTGATCTTTGAAGTGCTAGGTGGGAGCGGTTCGGTCGAAATCTCCTCGACTGCAACCATGGTCAAAGAAGGGTGACTTTCATCCTGGGGGAGAGGTCGGGAATATGTTGCGCATGCGAGGGTTTTTCTGGTTTGCGGCCGGAATCGTTCTGGCCCTGCTGGCTGGCTTTGTCGCCTATACGTCCCTGACGCAAGTCGCCCAGATCCCTGTTGAGTCGGGTAGCGCCGGGCCTACCGTTACGGTCGTCGCTGCCGCCCGCGACATCCCAGCCCGGACATTGCTCACGCAGGAACTGTTGGTCGAGGTCGCCCTGCCAGCCGAAGCCGTGCCACAGGGCTATGTCGATAGCTACGATCGTGTCATCGGCAAGCTGACGATGGTTCCGATGTATGCGGGCGAGCCGCTGTTGGATCAGCGTCTGGTTGACCCGAACATTGAAAGCGCCGATGGACGGCGTGCTCTATTCCTGAATGAAAACGAGGTCTTGATGGCAATTCCGGCCCAGGACCTGCTCAGCCGTGTCGGCGTCCTGAAGCCGGGTGACCAAATTGATCTGCTCTATTCGCTCTCCTTTCCCGAAAGCCGCGGCATTGGCGCTGCTGTGGAGGCGCAAGATGACCAGCAAGCTACTTTTGCGTTGCTCCAAAATGTGAAGATTGTCGGGATGGCCGGTAGCGTCCAGCCGGTTGACGATGCCGCCCCTGAAGATGTTGCTGCACAGGCAGCGGGCCGGCCAGACGCCTTGCTGGTCACGCTGGCCCCGCAGGATGCGCTGACGTTGAAGTATGTCAATGACTCTGGCGGCATCCTGGACTATGTACTGCGTGCACCTGGTGTAGAACGCCCATTCGAGTCTGATCCGGTGGACATCGACTATCTGATTAACCGCTACGGCATTCCTACGGGAGCCGGACGATGACCGTCAGGCATCGTACTGGAGTCGCCTGGATTCTACGCACTGGCGCTGCGTCCAGGCAGTTGCGCATAGGGGAGGCGCATCTTGGCAAGGATCAGTCCTGGTGACACTTTACGCGTATTGTTGGTAGCCGAGTCAGAAGGCCTGCGCCAGCAGATCGGTGCCATCCTTGCTCAGTATGCCGGCGAGCATCGACTCTTCTGGATCGCCCAGCCAGAGATGGCGGCGCGTCGCGCCGAAGACCTGCTTCCCCATCTCGTTCTGGTCGATGACGAGCTCACGGTTGCCCCGGCTCCCGCAATCGTCCGCCAGCTTTCCATCTCTGTGCCCAATGCAGTCACGATGGTCATGGTGGATGAACATGGCATGGCTGTGGCCCGCCAGGCGGTTCTCAGCGGCGCACGCGGGTTTGTCACCAAGCCCATCTTGGCCGAGGACTTCTGGGCAACTGTCCATCAACTGCTCACGCAAAACCAGACGCCGGAGCATGAACTCGGGCGTTCGGCCACCAAAATTGGCAAGGTTGTGGCCTTCGTGGGACCCAAGGGAGGAACCGGCCGCACGATGATGGCGACCAACACGGCAATCGCAATCTTGGAGCAGACCGGACAGGGTGTCGCCATGGTCGACGCGGATTATGTGGCGCCGGCGTTGGATGTCGTATTGAATCTTGAGGGCAACCGGGACATCAACACCCTGCTGGCGCGCGCGTCGCGGCTGGACAAGGATCTGGTGACGAGCGTGCTGGCCAATCATACATCGGGACTGCGCGTGCTCCTGGCGCCTCCGCCCATCTATGGAACGCTGGAAATCAGCCTGCCCCAGGTAGAGCAGATCGTGTCGCAGTTGCGCATGATGTTTGAGTGGGTCGTCATCGACCTCGGTGCTCTGGTCGACGAGAGTGGATATGGCTTCCTTGACAGTGCAGACCACATTGTCATGACGGTTCTGCCAGAACTGGTCTGCTTGCGCAACACGCGGCTTCTGCTCGACCAACTGCACGCCCGCGGCTATCCGGAAGAACGAGTTTGGCTCGTTTTGAACCGGGCTGGTATCGCCGGCGGTGTCGCCAAGAGCGACATCGAGGATAGATTGCACGTGCGTATCCGTCACTGGGTCCCGGACGACCAACCCCTGGTCAGCTTGAGCGTCAACCGGGGTGTGCCGCTCTATATCAGCCACAAGCGCAGTGCTGTGGCGCGCTCGATCGAGGAATTTGCGGTGATGTTTGTGGCGGGAACCAGCAAACAGCAGCTCTCCGAACCAAACCATGAGGAGCTGGCTCAGGCCACCAACCCGTTCAGCCGTATGTTCCGCCGCATCAGTTCGGCAAGTGCTGCGAGGTGATCGATGTCTGTTGCGATGATGGTGGCCTTGCTGGTCGGATTTTCTGTCATGGCTTTGTTTCGCGCGATGCGCACGCTGTTGCCCCAAGGCGATCCCATCGAAGAGCGCCTCAAGGAGTTTGGTCTGACAGAGTATGTGCGCCAGGGGAACCGTGCACACGCCGCCAATGAGCGTCCGGAGCGCTTCCGGACAGTGGAGAAACTGGCACACAGTTTGGGCTTTGGCAAAAAGCTTCA
>CAIRNL010000213.1 GCA_903879975.1 uncultured Chloroflexota bacterium
ATCACGCTGCAGGATGATTGGATCGATCTGTCGCACCTGCTCATCTTTCACGGACGGCGTATCTGTGATGCGCGCAAACCCAATTGCGCCAGCTGTGTGATTCGCCCTCTATGCCCGTCGTCACGCGCCTAGTACACAGGGACCTACGTCAATCGGTAGTGATGGAGCAGCGCAGCATGTAGAGCGATTTGCCAAATCGCTCTACAAAACCGCCCGCCTATTTGCGCCCATCTGTACTAGATCGGCGGTGAGGAGAGCATCTGACCATGCGTTCTTGGACGACAGCCATCGTTGTAGTGGCAGTGGTGCTTTTGCTCGGTGCCGGCCTTTCCCTCTTCGTAGGGCGTCTATCTGTTCCCGCGCCCACGCCGACAGCCAGGCCGCTGCCTCCAGCCAGTCCAACGCCAGCCGCACCGGGCGGTACGGCCATTGCGGCTCTGTTGGAGATCACATTTCCTGAAGGCTGGCACTTTATTGTCGGCGACTGGCCGCCGGGTGCCGGCACACACACTCCGCTCGGAACGCCGCAGGTGATGGCTTGGCGCGAGGGCGCAACCTTCGCGGCGGCACCGCTCCGCCTGTCGATCCTGGCGCTCCCGTGGAACCAACTGCCGCTTGCGCAATACGTGGCCGACCTGGAGCAGCAATTGTCAAACTCGCCGGGCGTAGGAGAGATTGCGACCACGATAGCGACCGACCTGCGTCAGGATGGCTTGCCCGCCGGCAAGGTGACTTATACCCTTGCCACGGATGCTGGCAGCGTCCAGGGCGCGCAAATTGTCATGATTGACCCGCCGGCGCAGAATCTGATCGTTGTGTCGTTGGTGTCGCCGGCCGCAGCCGGCAACCTGGAGGTGTTGCTCCGGGAACTGGTACAAACACTGCGCCTGAAAGAGTAGAAGGAGGAGACTGTGCCTGCTCAAGTACCGCCGGGATTTACCCGTGGCCCTCTCCTCTTCATGGGGCCGCTGATGGACGCCGGCGCCTCCGCGCGCATGCTGCAAAGCTTCTGGGACGAAGCTGGCAGCTACGGTGCACGCGTTCTGATCGTCGCCGCAGCCTCGGCCGACTACGCACAGGCGGGGCATATGCGTGCCTGGTTTGCCGAGACCGAGGTCGATTCGGTGGAAATCTTGCCCGTCACCGGTCGCCGATCGGCACACGATCCGGCTCTTGTCGCCCAGGTCGATGCTGCCACCGGCATCCTGATCACCGACGGCAGCCCGCTGCGCTTTGCCGCAACGCTGGGTGGTACACCCGTTGCACAGGCCATCCGGCGTGCCAATGCGCGCGGCCGAGTAGTGGCCGGCGTAGGACAGGGCAGCGCTGTGCTTTGTCAGCACATGATCGTGCACGATGCTGCCCACGAAGAGACCCCTCTGCCGCACCGGGCGCTGGTGCGTTTTGCGCCCGGGCTCGGTCTGGTCAATCGCATTACGCTGGCCTGCGACGCAGAGGCCGGTGCGCAGGTTCGCACGCATCTGCCGCGCCTGCTGACTGCCGTCGCCTACAATCCGTTCCTGATCGGCGTGGCGTTGGCGCCGAACACTGGCATTGTCCTTTACGCCAACAGTACGCTGGAGGTCTTCGGGCCGGGCAGCGCCCTTGTCGTCGATGGCTGGCGCATCGAGTACAGCAGCATTGCCGAGGAGGAGAGCGACGCCGCACTCACTGTGATCGGTGCGCAGATTCACACCTTGGGGCAGGGCTTCACCTTCAACCTGGATACGCATCTGGCCGAACAGCCGCCGGCGAGCGAGATGCCCCAGGCCGGCTACGAAGCCTATACGTCCTTCTAAAGAAAAGGTCGATGGAAACCAGGAGTTTGCCAGTTCGCCCTCTCGGCAGTGGCGCTGCCCAAAAATCCTGGTCTCCACATCCCGTCACGGGAGCGGCTCCCTGTCTCGCTCTTACCACTCCGTAATCCACTCTTCCTGTTCGCCGACCACCTTGAAGGCGCGCCCTCCGTCGATCGTACGTTGTGCAGGTGCGGGCAACGCTGGCTGTGCACCGTAGCCGTTGGGTTGTGCGCCGTAGCCGTAGCCGTAGCCCCCTGGCTGCCCTGGTGGGGCCGCAGGCGGGGCAAAGACGATGACGGGCGCCTGCCCTGGGAAGGCACCGTAAGGCTGCACGTTGCGCCGGCCATAGGGGTCTGAGTTGCCGTCGTCCAGTTCCTCTTCCTCTTGCTCGGTGTGCCGGCGTTGCCCAGCCGCGAGCACCAACAACGCCGTGGGAATGCCGGCCAGCACGCCGAAGAGGACACCGATCGCCATGCCGATGGCATCGGCACTCAGCCGTGACCCGACGACAAAGGCAAAAACGCCCGCCATCACTAATAGAAGTACTCCCCAGAAACGCATGCTCTCTCCTTTTCTACACTCGTGTCTATGGGTGGGGCAAGGGGCTGGTTTGGACGGTGCTCCGCTGCCGTCAGCGGGGCTGTACGAGGCGCCGGCTGAGCGCCTGCAGCCAGCCAGCCGCTGGCTGCTCGTCGACTTTGCTCGGCAGGTGGGGAGGCGCGACATTCGCAGGCTGCGGTGGGTTGCCGGACCAACACCGCGGCCCACGAATGCCATCCCGTAGCACCAGGCACACGCGATCGAAATCTTCGGGACCCAGCCACGCCGCCTGGAAGCGCACTGTGGCACCCTTGGCGACGAGCAGGAAATCCCCCTTGCCTTCCAACTTCTCAGCGCCACTGTCGGCAATGCCCGTGGCATAGCGCGCTTCGTCGCGACTGGCCACTGCGCCGACAAGGCGCACCGGGAAGTTGGCCTTCATCGCCCCGCCGATAATGTCAGCCGTGGGTTTTTGTGTGCAGGCAACCAGATGAATCCCTGCTTCGCGCCCGCGCTGGCTCAGCCGTGTCAGCATCGCCTCGACCTGCGAACCGCCTGTCATCAGCAGATCGGCCAACTCGTCGATGCCGACGACCAGCGCTGGCCGGCTGATCCCTTCGCGGTCGCGACGCTCCATTTCGGCGACGAGCCAGCGCAGGCGTTCCATCGCCTGCTCCGGCGTCGAGGCGACGCTGCCCAGGGTATGGGGTAGCGGGGCAATCGGCCCAAACCCGCGCCCTTTCGGGTCGATCAGGAGAAGCTGCACCTGGCTCTGCCGGCTGTGCATCGCCAGCGACACGAGCAGCGACCGCGCCAGTGCCGTCTTGCCCGATCCGGTCGTACCCACCACCAGCACGTGCGTCACATCAGGTGCCGGCAAGCGCAGCAGCAGCGGCGTGCCATCCTGCTCCAGCCCCAGCACGGCAGTGATCGGTGGGATCAGGCTCAGCCGGTCGCAGAGCGGGAGCAGGCGCACCGGCTCCGGCGTACCGCGCGGCACTTCAATCTGGATGGCTCCACCGTCACGATAGACGCGCGCCTCGCGCTTGTCCAGTTCCATGGCGATCTCGTCGGCCAGGCTGGTGATCTTGTTCACGCGCGTGGTGCCATCTGCCACCAGCCGGAACCGGACGAAGCGCGGGGTGACAAGTCCGCCGTCGACGCGCGCTTGTACGCGGTGGCGCTGCAAAACGGCCTCAATTCGGTCTGCCTGCATCTCTAGCGTACGCTTTCGATAACCCATATAGCGGCACAAAATCCTCACTTCACGGCGAAGTTGACATTGTGTTCTAAAGGAAAGGTCGATGGAAACCACGATTTTGCAAATTTGTTCTCTCGGCAGCGGCGGTGCCCAAAAATCTTGGCTTCTAAATCCCATCGCTGGAGCGAATAAGAACATTTGTTCTAATCTTAGAAGACATTGGTGCTGTTGTCAAGAACAAGTTTTTCAGAGGATCACGATCTGCCGTGAGGGTTTCTAGCCATGCCAGAGAGAGGCACCCAGTGCAGTCGTTACTACGACGAAACTACGGCGGGCAGGTATACTGGTGCAGGTAGGATGCCGCGCCGGCGAAAACGACGCTGGGCTTGACCTGTGCGTGGAGCCATTGCGGGCTGTTTGTGGGGGAGTGACCGGCCATGGCCGGCGAGCGAGAATAACTCAATGAAGACACAATATTACACGGCAGCCAGTATCAACGGCTATCTTGCCGACGAGCACGGCTCGCTCGACTGGCTCTTTCAATTTGGCGAGATTGAAAGCATGCAGGACAGTTACCCGCACTTTGTGGAACAGATCGGCGCAGTTGCCATGGGAGCGACAACCTATACCTGGGTGCTGAACCAGGAGAAGTTGCTCGAGAATCCGGACAAGTGGCCTTATTCCATGCCGACATGGGTCTTCAGCCTCCGCCAGTTGCCGCTCGTGGCGGGAGCTGATATCCGGCTCGTTCAAGGCGATGTCGCGCGCGTGCACGCCGAGATGGTGGCAGCGGCCAAGGGCAAGAATGTGTGGATTGTCGGCGGCGGCGATCTGGCCGGCCAGTTCTTGGATCATGGCCTGCTTGACGAGCTGATCTTGACGATTGCCCCTGTCATGTTGCGCTCCGGCGCCCCGCTCCTGCCACGGGATCTCGTCACGCCGCCGCTGAAACTGACCCGTGTGGAGCAACATGGCGACGTCTATGCGGTTCTGGTCTATGCAGTGCAACGAACGACAGCCGCTGCATGATCTGGGCTGCCTGCCATGCCATGGCCGTGTGGCATGACGGATGATGTATGGCACGCAATATCGTACGGTCGAGCACAGTATGCAGCGCTGCCCAATGCTCGCCTGCGGCTTCCAGGAGAGTGTACGATGCATAACGAACTGGTCTTCGCCTCCGCCACAGAGTTAGCGCGCTGGATTCGCCGGCGCGATCTGTCGTCGCTCGAAGTGGTCGGCGCATGCCTTGACCGCATTGCCGCGGTGAATCCAGCGCTCAATGCTGTCGTGCAACTCGATGCCGAGGCTGCGCTGGCACGTGCGCAGGCCGCCGATGCGGCCGCTGCGCGTGGCGACTGGTGGGGGCCGCTGCACGGCGTGCCCTGCACGGTCAAGGACTGGATTGAGACGAACGATCTCGTCTGTACCGCAGGCTATGCCCGCCGTATCGGCTACGTGCCGCCGCACGATGCCACGGTCGTGGCCAGGATGCGCGCGGCCGGCGCCGTCGTCCTCGGCAAGACCAACGCAGTCAGCGGCAACGAGGTCTATGGGCTGACCCAAAACCCCTATCACCTGGGCCACAGCCCGGCTGGCAGCAGCAGCGGCGAGGCCGCTATCATTGCTGCCGGCGGCTCCCCTGTAGGGCTGGGCAGCGACTCGGGCGGCAGTATTCGCCAGCCGGCGCACAACTGTGGCATTGCCGGGATCAAGCCGACGACGGGGCGCGTGCCGCTCACGGGTCACTACCCGCGCATCAACGTCATGAACGACCCGCGCACGGTGATCGGTCCGATGGCGCGCACAGTCGAGGACCTGGCGCTCGTCCTGCCGATCATCCAGGGCATGGATTGGCGCGACGCCAGCGTGGTGCCAATGCCACTGGGCGACTGGCGTGCCGTCGACGTGGCGGGGCTGCGCGTCGCCTTTTACACCGATGCTGCAGAAGGTGCTCCGCCCGATGCTGTGGTGGGGACGGTGCGCGCGGCAGCGCAGGCGCTGGCCGCTGCGGGTTGTACGGTTGCGGAAAAGGCGCCGCCCATGCTGAAGTACAGCTACCCGATCACGCGCGATTACTGGAATCGCCCTGAGCCTGAATCCTGGGAGGTGTGGGACGCCGGCGAGGAGACGACACTCACCAGTCTGGCAGTGGAGCAACATCTTTTTCTGTGGGACCGCTTCCGCCGCGCGCTGATCGCCTTCATGGAGACAGTCGACGTGATCCTGACGCCGGCTGCGCAGCTGCCGGCGCGTCCGCACGACGACAACCCTGGCCACATCGCCTACACCCTCACCTACAGCCTGGTCGGCTATCCGGCGGCGGTGGTGCGCTGTGGCACCGCCGCGGACGGCATGCCGATCGGGGTGCAGGTTGTGGCACGCCCCTGGCGCGATGATGTGGCGCTGGCTGCGGCTGGCGTGCTGGAGCGGGCACTGGGTGGGTGGCAGCGTGCGGGGCTGGCCGTCTAAAGGAAAGGTCGATCGAAACCAGGAGTTTGCAAATTCGTCCTCTCCGCAGCGGCGGCGCCCGAAAATCCTCTCTTCCACCGCTACGCCGAAGCGCCCGCGCGCGTCGACACCGAAGTCGTCGAGAAACTGCTGCGCCTGGCCACCCTGCGCGGTGTCACGGTGGCGCTGGATCCGCTCGGACTGGTGCGCACCAACGCCGGCACGCCATCGGCCGACCGTAGGGATTTGCGTGGGTGGGAGCGGCGCTGCCGCAACAGCGCCGCTCCCACCCACGCAGACCCCTACCGAGGAATGTGCCTATCTGGAGAACAATAAATTGATATTGGCCGCATCTCCTCGTCCGTTGCTTTCAGGCAGTTGTGGCCAGGAAATGCCACATCACTGTCCCGTTTGACCTTCCGCACCCGCTGCTTCAGTAGCCCTTCCGGCAGACCGAGCTCGCGTTCGACTTCGGCCATCGAGCGGCCACTACTCACAGCGAGTTCAAGAGCGAAGCGGTTGAAC
>CAIRNL010000214.1 GCA_903879975.1 uncultured Chloroflexota bacterium
GGCAGCAGGCGCGTCATACGTTCGAAGGTACCGAACTGGGGGCGGCCTCCATGCCACGTACCGGCAAAGTCGCGCACACACAATTCATAGAGGATCAGGTCTCGTAGATGCGGCGTACACCAGTGGCTGTCTGTCCAGCGATATGTCGCCGACCGGCCGCTGTGAAGTCCCCACGGCGTCTGCCCCGGCACCCAGTGTACTTCCGCCGCGTACGGATCGCCGATCCACACATGGGTGTCGTCATCGACAAGCACGTAGTAGCCGTAGCGCGTGCGGCCCGGGTCAGGCAGCGTCACCCACCAAGTGCCGTTGCCGTCCGTTTGCATGGGGTGGCGCCGGGTATCCCAGTCGTTGAAGTCACCCACGAGGCTGGCAAAAGGCTTATGTGGCGCGCGCAGCACAAAAGTAACCTGGCCTGGCCCAAACAGGTTACGATGCACGCCGCCCCGGATATCCCCCGGCAGGGATTGATCTGTCCTGGCGCGCTCAAAAAGGTTCAAAAACTTGGAATTCATTGCGCGGAACAAAGTGCGGACATCAGTGGAGAAGGGGGGCGGCCAGCCCGGCGACTGCCCCGCCCCCACCACTGTGGCATTACATGTTGGCGATCAACGCCTGCCCAAACTCACTGCACTTGACTTCGGTGGCGCCTTCCATGAGGCGGGCAAAATCGTAGGTCACGACCTTGCCGCCGATCGTCTTTTCCATGGAATTGATGACCAGATCGGCCGCCTCGGGCCAACCCATATGGCGCAACATCATCTCTCCACTGAGAATGACGGAGGACGGATTGACTTTGTCCTGGCCGGCATACTTGGGCGCAGTGCCGTGTGTGGCTTCGAAGATGGCGCGACCCGTAACATAGTTGATGTTGGCACCCGGCGCAATCCCGATGCCACCCACCTGCGCCGCCAGCGCGTCGCTGATATAGTCGC
This sequence comes from uncultured Chloroflexota bacterium, assembly GCA_903879975.1. Lineage (GTDB taxonomy): Bacteria > Chloroflexota > Anaerolineae > Caldilineales > Caldilineaceae > Caldilinea. The sequence goes on from CAIRNL010000214.1 coordinate 936, forward strand.
CGTTGAGGTTCATGGTTGCGATGACATCATACTCGGCCGGGCGGGTGAGAATCTGCTGGAGGAAAGCATCGGCGATGACATCTTTGATGACAATTCCGTTGGGCAGTTTGTGCCACGGGCCGCCATCCCATGGCTCGGCGCCGAACTCCGTACGGGCGACCTTGTAGCCCCACTGCATGAAGGCGCCCTCAGTGAACTTCATGATGTTCCCTTTATGCACCAGCGTGACACTCTTACGGTTGTTGTCGATGGCATACTGGATGGCAGCGCGCACCAAGCGGCTCGTGCCCTCCTCGCTGATGGGCTTGATACCGATGCCACTGCTGTCCGGGAAGCGAATCTTTGCGACCCCCATCTCATCCTGAAGAAACTGGATGACCTTCTTTGCACCGTCGCTGTAGGCTTCCCATTCGATACCAGCATAGATATCCTCGGTGTTCTCGCGGAAGATCACCATGTTAATCTGTTCGGGCTGCTTGACCGGGCTCGGTACGCCAGCAAAGTACTGCACAGGACGCACGCAGGCATAGAGGTCCAACCGCTGGCGCAGCGCCACATTGATGCTGCGGATGCCACCGCCGACTGGCGTGGTGAGCGGGCCTTTGATGGCGACGATGTACTCGTCAATGGCATCGAGTGTTTCCTGTGGGAGCCAGATGGTCTCGCCGTAGACCTCATTCGCCTTCTCGCCGGCATAGACCTCCATCCAGGCAATCTTGCGCTTACCGCCGTAGGCCTTTTCCACCGCCGCATCGAGTACAGGCTGGCTGGCCGCCCAGATGTCAACGCCGGTGCCGTCGCCCTCGATGAAGGCCACGATTGGATTGTTCGGGACGTGCAATACGCCGTCCTTCAACTGAATTTTTTCGCCCTGGGTGGGCACGATAATTTTCTCAAATGCCATAAGTGCGTACTCCTTTGGGTGGTGCAGGCGATTTCGTTCCAATAAAAACACGCCGTTTGGGAGGGTACAACCATCTTGTTTCCTCAAGAGGATCGAGCACAAGTGTAGCAGAGAGCGATCAAACAGTCTATTTCCCAGCGCTTAAAACACAGGGTAGCGATACGGCACGAATTTTGTAGTGGATTGTGGAGCATCGGCAAACCTAGACGATCTGTATTCGCCGAAGGTCCAGGGCAGCCGCAGGCAAGTTATGCGCCGGGGCATTGGCGATCTCGACGAGAAATGACTGCAGGGACAGCAGGGGGAGTCCCCAAAGATCGCCTTGCACTGGCGGCCACTCCCATGAAATTTGGGAAGAGTTTACAAAAGAACGAATATTCTATAGAATAGCGTACTGTCGTTCAACCCAAGGTCCATGGAACTGCCAATGACAGACCGAATGTTGCCGCCATCGATTTGGCCCAAGGTGATAGTGCCATCTGTTGCAGCCAGGAGTGCGCCGCAGTTGGCAACGCTCTCTGGAGCCGAATGGCTGGGGATGGTGAAGCGGGCGCGACAGCATGGGCTGGCACCGCTGCTCTATGCGGCGGTGAAGCCGCTGCGCTTGCCCGTCGACCCGGCGTCGGCGGCGGGACAAATCCTGCGCATGCTCTACCGACAGGCCGTGATCCTGGCACTGCAACGCACGGCTGAATTGCAGCGATTGCTGGCTGCATTGGCGTCCGTTGACATTTGCCCGGCCGTCTTCAAAGGCGCAGCTCTGGCACACAC
>CAIRNL010000215.1 GCA_903879975.1 uncultured Chloroflexota bacterium
ACGGTCCAGAAACGGCGGAGGGACGGGGGGGGCGCCGTCATAATGCCGCCCGCAGTGTCGGATGCAAACGTCATCAGCGATGCGACATCGGCGCGCTCCTCCATCTGATCGAGCACCTCGGCGGCCTGTTTCGGCTCCAACTCGCCCAGCAAATCAGCGGCCATGTCCGGCTCCATCTCGTCGAGAACGTCGGCCAACGTTTCGACGTCGAGATGCTGGGCGACCTCGGCCATTTCGTCCTCATCGAGCTGCTCAAAGACATCGGCCAGCTCGGTTGCCTGCAGCCGGTCCATAACCAATGCCTGCTCTTGCGGATCGAGTTCGGCCAGAATTTCGGCGCTGTCGGCTGGATGGAGCGTGCGCAGGTACTCGACCGCGCCGGGCAGATCGCCGCCGTCGAGAAATGCGGAGACACGCTCCAGGGCATCGTTCAGTTCAATGGGTTCGACCATTTCCCACCCCCTTCAAAACCAACGGTTCGGCAGCTTGCATCGTTGCGCGCCTGTGGCCTCCCTGCAGCGGCATGCGTCAGAACGCAGCCGGGCTGCAAGGGATGCGAAGGGCAGAGGGCGGTCGCTGAAACAAAAAAACCACCTACCGGTGAGGGTGGCAGGTGGTCAGAGAGCGAGGGTGCGGAGACGGATCGAGGCAAAGGCTCGATCGACTCGACGGGCTAGCGAGGCGTCGCCTTTTGGCTTCGACCGTGTCCGGCACACGAACTGACGACTGTACCAGCCCACCGGCTGCCTGTCGGGTGCGGACAACGACGATTCAGTTGCAGGGTACGGTCTGTGCCGCACCCTGTTCGTACAACAGCAGTCACGCCCAAAAGATTCCGCTGCAGCGAATGCTGAGGCGGGTCTGCTTCGGGCTTACTACTGTCCGAGTCCGGTTGCGTGGGCACCGAACTCGATGAACGTTGTTCAGAATTCATTTTTTTTCCAGAAAATCGGCATCTTTCATCGATCGAACAGCGAAACGTGCCGAGTCCGTTGTGATGTAGTGTAGCATAGCACTGGCCGCGCGGCTTGTCAAAAAATTCACAAGCGCTTTACCTGCGCTCGCCCGTCTCCAGCCACCGCACTTCATCGGCCGTCAGCGCGAGGTCAAGCGCGGCAGCGTTGGCTGCAAATTCGTCTGCATTGGCACATCCGACCAGTGGGAATACGTTGAACGGTTGCGCTACGACATAGGCCATCGCCACCTGCGCCACACTGGCGCCACGTATGCTCGCCAGTTGCTTGACTCGCTCCAAGCGGGCGAAGTTCGCAGGGTAACAGTATGATTGTACGCACAGCCGGTCTAGATATTCCGTGAAGGTGTCGAGATTATCGGGGCGGAAACGCCCGCTGAAAAAACCACCTGCCAGGCTCGACCAGGTCAACAGCGGCATCCCGTTGTCGGCGTAGAAACGGCGGGCGCCTGCGCCCTGGTCTCCCGTCAGCGAGATGCAGTTCTCCCAGGGTTCCTCCACCTGAACGGCGAGGCTGAAGTGGGGACTGGCCACGGCAAAGGGCGTCAAGCCGCGTGCCGCTGCATAGTCATTCGCCTCCTTGATACGCGCATCGCTCCAGTTCGAGCCACCAAAGGCATGGATGCGCCCCGCCGCCAGGTGTTCGTTCAGGACTTCGACGATCGGGCCGACGGGCACGGTTGGATCATCGCGATGCAGCAGGTAGAGGTCGATGGTATCGGTGTGCAGGCGGGCCAGCGAATCATACAGATCGGACGTGATATCGAAGGGCGTCACACGCCGCCGATCCTGGTTGTGATGCGCGCCCTTGGTGATAATGACGACCTGCTCGCGCACCCCTCGTGCGTCGATCCAGCGTCCCAGGGTACGCTCATTGTCGCCGTTGCCATAGATGTGGGCTGCGTCAAAAGTGTTGCCGCCGAGGGCCAGGATATCGTCGAGCAGGCCGAAGCTGTAGTCCAGCTTGCTCGAACCGATCATCACGGTGCCCTGAATCAGACGGGCAACCGGCTTCGTAACGCCAGGAATGGTGCCGTATTGCATGTGAATCTCCAATTGACTTAAATGATCAACGATGCATACAGCATAGCGGATATGCGCTTGTGAGGCAATTGATGGGGGAGGTCCTGTGCGGGTACGCGCACCTCTCGTCCGGCGCAGTGCGCCTGCACGTCGTTCGGCTACGAGACCCAATCCAGGAAGCGGAACCAGTGCGATACGATGGGCAGGTAGAGCCTGTCATACGGCGTGAACGGGTAGCGGGTATGCTTGATCTGGGCAAAGAGACTGGTGGCTCGCTTGCCGGCCAACATCTCGCCCGCCTCCTTGCCGAGATAGCTGGCGACGGAAACACCGTGCCCGGCGTAGCCATAGGCGTAGGCGATGCCGGCGACGCGCCCCACGTGCGGCATCAGGTCAAAGGTCAGCCCCAGTTTCCCGCTCCAACTATGCGTGATCGGGACATTGCGCAGCGCGGGAAAGACCTCGACCATACGTGCCTGCATCCTGCGCGCGCTCTCGTGCAGGTCCAGGTGGGTCGACAGGTCATGTCGCCCGCCAAACAGCATGCGGCCATCAGGGGTAAGGCGAAAATAGTTGAGAAAATGTTTGCTGTCGAAAAACATGCGCCCGCGGGGGCTCAACGCCTGCTGCAGTTCGACCGGCAGCGGTTCGGTTGTGATAATGTAGCTGCCCGCTGGGAAGATGCCGCGCCGCAGACCCGGCACGACGTTTCCCGTGTACCCGTTGGTCGCCATGAGCACGTCGCCCGCCTGCAGCGTGCCCTTGCGGGTCACCATGCGGAAGCCGGTAGCGGTGCGCGCCAGGCCGGTGACTTCGGCCTGCTCGACCAGATGTGCGCCGCGTCGCGCTGCGGCCTGCGCCAACCCAAAGACATAGCGAGCCGGATGGAGCGCTGCGCTGTTGCGATCGACCAGCCCGCCAAAGTAGGCAGTCGAACCGATTTCGGAACGCACCGCGTCCTGGTCCACGATCCAGAGATCGTTGTACATCAGGTTCTCTTGAAACCAGCGCACATCGCCGGCAAAACGCTCGTAATGACTTGGCTTGAAGGCCAGGGTGACGTGGCCGGAACGGGCAAAATGGCACGCGATCTCTTCTTCCTCCACCGTCGCCTCGACGTGATCGATGGAGGCCAGCGCCCATTGCCAGAATGCCCGCCCCATTTCGGCGCCGTAGCGCTTGAACACGGCGGGCATCTCTTCCTTCAGACCGGTCGTCGCCATGCCGCCGTTGCGGCTGCTCGCGCCCCAGCCGATGGTCTGCTGTTCGAGCACGGCCACACTGGCGCCCGCTTTGCGCAGGGCGATGGCTGCATGGAGGCCCGTGTAGCCGCTCCCGATCACAGCCACATCGACGCGCTCGGGCAGGTCACCGACCGGCAAGTCGGCTGGGCGCGGGCATTCTTCGCTCCAAAATGGCGTCGTCTTCACAAGAACTCCCCTGTCCAGCGGGCGGGTGTACGCGAGATTGGTGTGACTGTACTCGATTCCTGGTTGCCCGCCAAACTGGCAGCAACTGGAATTGCACGACCGATCCAACGGCCCGCTGCGCGACAGAGAGTTCGCTAGGCAGCGTCGCGGCTCTGCGCGTCGATGACCGCCATGATCGTGACGTTGACAACGTCGCGCACGTCAGCGCCCGTTGCCAGCACATGGACTGGCTTCTTCATGCCGACGAGGATCGGGCCAATGGCCTCGGCCCCGCCCAACGCGCGCACCAGCTTGTACGCGGCGTTGGCCGCATCGAGGCTCGGAAAAACGAGGACATTGGCATCCTTAACCTGGCTGAACGGATAATGCTGCGCGGTCAGCTCAGGGGAGAGCGCAACATCAGCCTGCATCTCCCCGTCGACTGCGAGATTGGGAAATTCACGCTTGAGCAGTTCAACGGCTGCGTGCACTCGCTCCTGCTGCGGATGCGGCGTGCTGCCAAAATTCGAGAAGCTGATCATCGCAATGCGCGGGTCGCTCTCAAAGCGCCGCGCCAGGTCTGCGGCGTTGAGCGCAATAGCGGCCAGTTGCTCAGGCGTCGGCTCGATCATCACAGTGGCATCGGTGAAAAACAGCATACGATCATTCACCAGCATCACGTAGACACCGCTGACCCACCGGCCATCCTGGGCGCCGACACACTGGAGCGCGGGCCGCAGAACCTCAGGGTAGTTATACGCGAGGCCGGCGATGAAGGCGTCGGCCTCGCCACACTCGACCATCATCGGGCCAAAATACATCTTCTGGCGCATGAGTTCCTGCGCACGAGCCAGGGTTACCCCCTTGCGCTGGCGCTTGGCGTAGAAACGTTGGGCATATTGATCGCGTTTCTCGGTGTCGATGGGATCGATCACTTCGGGTGCCCAGTCAAGGCCCAGTTCTGCGATCTGTTTGCGAACCTCCTCCACATGTCCGAGCAAAATCGGGCGCGCAATGCCATGGATATCCACTTCATGGGCAGCGCGGATGACCTTCGGCTCGCGCCCTTCGCCGTAGACGACGCGCTTCGGATTCTTGCGCGCCTTGAGTTCCAACAGATGCATAATCTGCGCGCCCTTGCCCTGCCGCGCCGACAGCATGTCCAGGTACGCTTCCATATCTAGTTCGCGGCGGGCGACGCCTGTGTCGATGGCAGCCTTCGCCACGGCAGGCGCCACCCACAACAGCACGCGTGGGTCGAGCGGCTTCGGGATGATGTACTGGCGGCTGAAGCGCAGTTCGTTGAGACCATATGCGCGGATCACGCTGTCCGGCACATCTTCCTTGGCCAGATTGGCGAGCGCGTGCGTGGCGGCCAGTTTCATCGCCATGTTGACCTTGCGCGCTCGTACGTCGAGTGCGCCGCGGAAGATGAAGGGGAAGCCCAGCACATTGTTGACCTGGTTTGGGTAGTCGCTGCGCCCTGTGCCGAAGATCACGTCGCCGCGCGCAGCCTGCACCTCCTCATAGGTGATTTCCGGATCGGGATTGGCCATGGCAAAAAGGATGGGGTCGCGCCCCATGCTGCGCACCATCTCACGGGTGACGCAGTTGGCAACCGACAGGCCGATGAATACATCTGCGCCCGTCAGAGCCTCCTCCAGCGTGCGCGCAGGGGTGGTAGACGCATATCTCTCCTTGTATTCGTTCATGCCCTCGGTGCGCCCTCTGTAGATGACGCCCTTGGTGTCACACAGGATCAAATTCTCTGGGTTGGCACCCAGCGCGACATAGAGATCGGCTGTTGCGATGGAGGCGGCGCCGGCGCCGTTCATGACGATCTTGACGTCTTCGATCTTTTTGGCTACGAGTTCCAGCGCATTGATGAGAGCTGCGCCGGAAATGATGGCCGTGCCATGCTGATCGTCGTGAAAGACCGGGATATCGACCCGCTTCTGCAACTCGGTCTCGATGTAGAAGCATTCGGGAGCCTTGATATCTTCGAGATTGATCCCCCCCAAGGTGGGTGCAATCATTTCGCCAAACCGAACGATGTCGTCGGGGTCCTTGGCATTGACCTCAATGTCGAAGACGTCCACGTCGGCAAAGCGTTTGAAGAGCACCGCTTTGCCTTCCATCACGGGTTTCGCCGCCAGAGGGCCGCGGTTGCCCAAGCCGAGAATCGCCGTCCCGTTGGAAATCACGGCGACCAGGTTGCCCTTTGCCGTGTAGTCAAAGGCAAGTTCCGGGTCATCGGCGATCGCCAGGACCGGATAGGCGACACCCGGCGAGTAGGCCAGCGAAAGATCGCGCTGCGTCTCCATTGGCTTCGTCGCCACGATTTTGAGCTTTCCAGGCCGGCCGTGGGCATGATAGTCCAATGAGTCCTGTTTCAAATTTGGCATAAGAGCAGATTTCCTTTCGTCCAAAGGGTGATTTTGCATCGTGGTGCATACGTTGATCCTACGCCCGCAGCGCCGCAGATTCAACACGCGATGGTCCGTCAATTTTCGGGATGGATGTCAGTGTCTGAATCACGGATGGAGGGAAGGTATCTGAATCACGGATGGAGCGGATTAGAGGATTTCACGGAAGCGGTGCGCTGGCTCGGCCTGGCGCTGACTTCCGTGGAATCCGTCGATCTGTGTCAATCCGTGATTCAGACAGTTTGGCGAAGGGAAGGTGTCTGAATCACGGATGGAGCGGATTAGAGGATTTCACGGGGGTGGTGCAACTCTTTTTGTACCTGTTTCTTCATGTAGCCCAGCAACGCATGTAAGCCGCGCACGCGCTGGGGGGTGATGACTTCATGCAACCCCAACAGCATGTAGACGTCGTCAGGGGTGGCCAGCACCGCCTCCGGTGAAGCGCCCTCGAAGCCATCGACCAGGATCGATGCATAGCCGCGCACTGTCGGTGACTCTTGCGGAATGTCCAAGTAGAAGTGGACAACGTCTCCCACGATCTCGGTAGCCAGGAAGACTGGTGTCTGGCATTCGTGGACCTGCTCCATACTTTCTCGCTGCGCCTGAAAGCGTGCCGGCAGATCAGGCAGGCTCATGGCGAATTCCAGCAGATATTCCATCCGGTCGCGCGGCGGCGCCTCGCGGAATTCCTCGATAATCGCCTGCAGTGCAGGCGGGCACCGTCCCATTTTTTCTTCCAGAAGCGCATCCATGTGTTGTTTGTCTTTCTCGCTCGATGCCGGCCACATCTGCTCGTCACGCCGCATGACGGCCACAGCCTGGGGGAGACGCAGCTGCGTTGCGGGTGAACGCTGGGCGCCTATTGTGTGCCGGCGCAAAATCAGGTATCGGTTACCAACTGCGCTGCCGGGCGAACCGGCACTGCTATCCTACTGGTAGACGTATCGTCGCGTCAAACCCGTCCGGCTGTCTACGTCCCATCCCTTTAGAAATCACGGCACGGGGAGGTGCGTGCGCAGATAGAGGCCATGCTCGAGATAGTGATTGTAGGTATTGCCAATGACCCAGTGGAGTAAAGGCGCCCCGGATTCGTCGTCCGCATCGCGCGGCTGTTGCAGCACAGCGAAAGGCAGGTTGCGCAACCGCTCGACAACGATGGCATGCGTTTTTTCAGCGTCCGCCAATACTTCGGACAGCGTCTTGTCCTGGCTGCGCATGTGCAGGACGGCGTTGATTTGGTCCGTGGAGAGAGCAGCGTATTGCTGCGGTGACAGTTCCAGGGCAACGGCCGCGTCTTCCTGATCTAGATGGTGGCGCAGCAAAAATGTTTCCCATGCCGTCACATGGGCCAGATGGTCTTTCCCCGACCCAGTGCTTTCCAGCGGCTCCAGCAGCGCACTTTCATTGCACCTCACAAAGGTGAGCAAAGCATTCCACTCACGGGTCATATTGGCCAGCATCTCCGCTGAAGAAGCCGGCCGATCGGGGTACTGCGCAACCAGGGTGCGGGTGATCTGATCGATATGGGCCTCGCCGTGGTCGGCATAGCGAAACAGGATAGCGTCCAGGCGCAGGTGTCCGCTCTCAGGGTGGAGGCCGCCCCGCGCCCAATCTTCTGGCGCAAGTGATCGCCAGAAGGTCACCCACCGGCTGTGCAGCGCGCGAAGCAGCGCAAGCGACGTCGAGACGTCAGCATCCCGCGCATCGGGCAGAGACGCCCAACGATCCTGATCGTATGGTTTGAGCGTGGGTTCCTGCTCGGTCAGGATCAATTTGCA
>CAIRNL010000216.1 GCA_903879975.1 uncultured Chloroflexota bacterium
AGCCGTTGGACACGGTAAGTTGCTCGCCGTCGGCGGCATTGGCGTTTTCAAGCGCGAAGGCAAAATCGGCCGGCAGAGGCGTCGTATCGGCTAGTGCTTTCGCTGCTGGCGTTTCCTCGGCTGCTACAGGTGCGGTGGCCGGCGCTTGTGGCGTGGCTTGTGTCTCGGTGGAGGGTGGCAGTGCTGTTGTCGTAATGTTCGCAGTGGCGGTCGGCTCCTGAGTGGCAGTCGGCCCCTGAGTGGCAGTCGGCTCCTGAGTGGCAGTCGGCTCCTGAGTGGCGCTCGGCTCCGGAGTGGCAGTCGGCTCCTGAGTGGCGGTCGGCTCCGTTGTCGTAGTGAGCGCAGGGGGCGGTTCTTGCGTCGCAGGCAGTGGTGTCGCAGTGGCTGACCACGGTGTGTAGATCGGGATGGGTGTGACTTCGGCAACTTCGGCGGCTGCAGAGGCGCCACATCCGGCCAGGAGGATGGTCAACGTAAGCGTTGTGACGCTGGCAAGTAGGGTGTGTACGAGTGATTCTGTACGGTTCATGGTGGGTTGTTCAACAGCCTCCAGATATGTACCGCATGTGCAATTCTTCACAAGCGCAGCAGCCATTTTGGATCGGCGCGGCGTTGCTGTCAACAAAGCGCAGTGCTGTTGCACCGACATTCAGATGGTGGCTGGTTGCATTCTCGGCACGGATCATGCGGAGTGGATATTACATCCCCCGCTAGTGGGGCGCATTACACTCGATCTATTTTCATCGCTTTGTGATGTAGGAGTAAGGGATGAGTATCGACGTGCAAGGATTCAAAAATGCCCTCTCGAACTGGGCGTCAGGTGTGACAGTGGTGACGACACAAGCTGACGGCCAGCCCGTGGGGATCACGGCCAGTTCGCTGACGAGCGTCAGCCTCGAACCGCCGCAGATTCTCATCTGCGTATCGCGCAAGCTCTTCACAAATCAGGCCATTCAGCAGAGCGCTGCCTTTGCCGTCAACATCCTGGGTGTGCGCCATCTCGACTGGGGAATGCGTTTTGCTGGCATGGTGCCGGAACTGGAGGATCGCTTTGCCGGCATCGAGACGCACACGGCGGTCACCGGCTCCCCAATCCTGCCGGATGTCATGGCGTGGCTCGACTGTAGGCTGAGTCACTCGTTCGATGGCGGCGATCACACGATCTTTGTCGGTGAGGTGCTGGCCGCCGGCACCGGCAGCGAGAGTGAACCGCTGCTTTACTTCAAGCGCAACTGGCGTTTGCTGGCAGATCACTCGCCGCAACTGCTGGATCAGACGGCGGCCGGCAATCGCTGAGGCTTTTCCTGCCTTGAACACGATCTTGCCAAAAATACCGCTGCGCTCCCAGCGGTCTGCGACATTTGCGGATTGTTTTCGCACCCAAATAGGCGTATCCTATTCTTATCGCTCTGGAAGGCTTGCGCCGACGAAGCTAGGGAGTATACCGGTACACCGGCCCCCCAGGTGGCACTTCCTGAGTACGTCAGAGACATGGCGGGCGCTCTCCAACGAAGAAGGAGACGCCCGCCATGTCATTCATGTGGGAGCGCAGCGCGTCGCCGTACTCCTGTGAGCCAGATCACTGGATGCAGTCGGCTGCCTGTGGTACATTGCTTCAAGATTTTAGGTTCACGACCCATCAGCTGACTTCGGAAGTGCCACTATGAATGTACGTGTGTATGCTACATTGCGCCCAATTGTGGGTGGCAAAGAGGCCGATCTGGCCATCGGACCCGGCGACACCTTTCGCCAGATGATTGACGAGATGCTCGTACGCTGGCCGGGCTTGCAGCGAGAGTTATTTGACGCCAAGGGCGAACTGCGTTCGAACATCCATATCTTTTTGAACGGGCGCGACGTGCGCTATCTGGGTGGGCTGGATATGCCCATTCCTGAAAACGCCGACGTCTGTATCTTCCCACCGGTCGGTGGCGGTCAGGCGCAATGGACATGAGCGTATGCGTCGAACATGACTATTATGGCGTCCCGATCTGGTTGATGAAGGATTACCTGGCGCAACTTGGCGGCCAGGAAGTGACTGAGGACGTCGTGGTGGGCAGCCACTGGCGCGCCGAGTTGCGCCAGGCAACCCGGCGCACGATCGGTTCGCTCAGCGTCGGCGGCACGACTGTTGTCTTCTTCGGTGAGCAGATCGACCTCGATCACCTTTTTGAACGACTTCACTGGAAGACCCTGCGCGGCGGAGGGTGACCATATCCCCTCCCCGCATTGCATACCAGCGTAGTACGGCCAGTGTCCAGCCTTTGACCTCTGGCTGGCACTGCTGCTTCCCCTTCCTCGCCATTCTTCGCACATCTCAATCCACCTCCCTTCTGCGATCGCTCCCGTCTCCTGATCGATGCCGTCGAGCGTTCAGTGCGCTGGTTCCTCATCCAGGTACATCCTGTCTTCAGCGCCGATGCCAGCATTGTGCCCGTCGCGCGTGGCGTTCCACCGGGGATGATGACGGCCAGCCGCCCGACCTGCTTGTGCCCATCGCGCGCGGGGCGTTCCAACCAGGTGAGGACGATCATCATGTAAATTCCTGGACACTTAGCCGGTGACATTCTGAGGTTTGCGCGGTATTGTAAGTCATGTTACATTTGATGTGTCTGCTTTCGGAGGGCCGTTGTTCTGCTGCCCACTTCAGCGCGCTCGGTGGCAGAACGGCCGAATCACTGCAGCTCATCCCCGGATGAACTCG
>CAIRNL010000217.1 GCA_903879975.1 uncultured Chloroflexota bacterium
AGCAGCAAGCTCATCCAGGTTTGCGTTCAGCGACGTGATGAATGTACTTTCCGGCGCCATCTGGCGCAGGGCAGGCTGCCAGGCCAGCCTGGCACCCAGCGCGCCGCAGTGCGGCGTGGAGATGGTGATAAAGCGCCGGATGCGCTGGCTGCCGCCCATCCACTGTAAATAGGCGCGGCCGATAAGCCCTCCCATGCTGAAGCCCACATAGTCAACCCTCTGTCCAGGCACGAACTGCCGCTCGATCTCCTCGGCAAGCTGACTGGCGAGTGTTTCGATCGGCACAGAGCCGTCACTGGGCTGGGGCGAGAAGACAAATACAGCAAAGCCCTCTTTGCGCAGAAAGGTCGCCAGCGCACCCATCTTGCTGGCGTTGTCCAGCCAGCCGGGCACCAGGACAATAGGCGGTGTCGCACCCTCGGCAGCACATTGTTCATTCATCGTAGTCAACTCCACAGAACTTACTTGGACGTTGTTGGAAGCCATACACAGTATGTGTATGGCAGCGTGCCGGACGAGCGCAGGGGCGCAGGGGCACCTACCTTGTGTACGCTACAATCGATCTGCCACGACTGCTGGACTACGGCGCCAGGCGCCAGGCGAATCCGCTCCGTGAACGGATCCTGGCAGGCGCCGACCACCTCGACGCTGTAGTCGCCGGCAAACAGTAGGTGCTGCGCTGTTGTGCTGTGCCACGCCGCCACGCCTTCCGCATCTGTCACCTGGCTGTACCGAAAGCCTGTATGCTCATCTATCAGGGCCACAGCGTTGCCTGCCAGCGGTATGCCGTCGGTATCACTGAACTGAAGCGTCACAGTCACGGGATTGCTTGCCAGCACGACGGCGCCTTCAATATCCAACCGGCCATAGCCAAAGGTGAAGTTGGGTGACTGCGCCGGACCGCTGCAAAAACAGGCCGTATCAGACACAGGAGTCGCCGACTTGAGCAGAATCTGTTCGGTCAGGTCGATCTGGTTCGTCAGCGCCGGCACGGCCGACCACAGCAGGGCAACGGCCCCGGCAACGTGAGGAGATGCCATGCTCGTGCCGCTCAAAGATAAGTTGACAGTGTTGTTCCTGCCCAGCGAGCGCACGCCTACGCCGGGCGCCGTGAGATCGGGCTTGGAGCGCAGGCTGCCGTCCACTGTCACCGGCCCACGGCTGCTAAAGCTGGCCAGCGCCCCTGTCTCATCGTGCGCTCCCACACTGGTCACGGCATCGTGCAGGGCGATCGGTGAATTGACCGTGCCGCAGCCAAAGCGACCACTGTTTCCGGCCGACGCCACCACGTAGATTCCCGCCGAGCGCATCGTCTCTACGACTTGGCGCAGGCTCGTCGCATCACATCCTTCAGAGGGCGGGCAACCCCAGGAGTTGTTGATGACGTGCGGCGCCAGTTCCGGCTTGCCGTCGGCCATGGGGTCGCCGCCCTGCGGGTAGGGCGCCAGGAAAAACTCAAAGCAGGCCGTGTAGCTGGCCGGTGTGCCAACGCCGGAGCGCATGTTGCGGCA
>CAIRNL010000218.1 GCA_903879975.1 uncultured Chloroflexota bacterium
AGACGCTGCTGGCCAGCGTCGGCCAGCCTGTCGCCCTGACCTCGGCGGTGCCTGCTGCCCAGATCGACGCCCTGCACGGCATGGGCGGCATCGGCAAGAGTGTGGCCGCGCGGGCGCTCTGCGACGACCCGGACGTGCGGGCGGCCTATCCCGACGGCATCCTGTGGGCGACCGCGGGGCAGACGCCCGACCTGCTTCCGCAGCTGCGTGACTGGATCCGGGAACTGGGCGGCGTCGTCAGCGAGAATGCGCCGACGCTGGCGTCCTTGCAAAACTTGCTGGCCGGACTGCTGGCGGAGCGAAAGTGCCTGCTCGTGGTCGACGATGTCTGGCGTGTGGAGGATGTCAAACCCTTCAGGGGGCTGCCGGCGTCGGGTTCTCGCATGGTGATGACGACGCGCGATGCGGCGGTGGCCGAGGAGGTGGGGGCTGCCGTGCAGCCGGTGCCGCTGATGGCGCTGGCTGAGGGCGCGGCACTGCTGCGGGCATGGGCTGGCGCCGGGCTGGCTGGGGTTGCGGACGCACAGGTGGAGTCGGTTGTGGTGCGGCTGGGCCGATTGCCGCTGGCCATCAAGCTGGCTGGCCCGCAGCTGCGCGACACCGATCTCGAGGATTGGCTCAAGGAGTTCGACGTGCGCAACTTGGCGTCGCGTCGCAAGGAGGGACCGCACCGCAGCCTGGAGGTGGCGTTCGGGCTGAGCCTGGAGCGCCTCTCTGAGCAGGATCGCCGCCTGTATGCTGCGCTGACCATCTTCCCGGAGGACGTGGCGATCCCGCCCGCGGCCATCGAGAAGCTGTGGGGAGAACTGGGCCGCTTGCCGGTTCGCCAGGCGCGCCGGCTGCTGAGCGACCTGGCCGACCGGGCGCTGGCGCAGAGGACAGACGGCCAGGGCGGGCATTCGGTGATCGTCCTGCACGACCTGCTGCGCGACCTCATGGCGCTGGAGCTGGGCGAGGACGGCGCGCTGGAGGCGCATGGGGCGCTGCTGGCGGCCTACCGGCGCACGCAGGCGGGCGCGGGCTGGCACACGGCGCCGGACGACGGCTATCTGTACAGGCATCTGGCCTATCATCTGGAGAGGCGGGCGGCGGGCGAGCCGGCGGCGGCTGCCGAGTTGACGCGCCTGTTCGCCGACGATACCTGGCTGCATGCGCGGGTGGTGGCCGACGACTACCGATACGACGGGGTTCTGGCGGACCTGGACCGCGTGTGGCGGCGGGCGGACCTGGAGCTGGCCGGCGACGGCGACGTAGCGTCGGCCTGGGGAGAGAGCGTGCGCTGCGCGCTGATTCGCACTTCGGTCAACACGCTCGCCGGCAACTACCTGCCGGGACTGGTGCGGCAGGCGGTGGCGACGGGCCTGTGGTCGGCAGCGCGGGGTCTGAGTGTGGCGGCTAAGGTGCCGGACGCGGAGCGCCGCGCTGCCTTGTTTGCAGCCGTTGTGGCTACTGGGCGGTGCACGGCGCAGCAGGCTGAGTATGCGCTACGTGCGGGACTGGACGCCGCCCTCGCCATTGGAGATGAATGGTCTCGCGCAAGCGCGCTGTCCGCCCTCGCCCCCAACCTCCACGGCGACCTGCTGCGTGCGGGACTGGACGCCGCCCTCGCCATTCGACATGAAAGGTCTCGCGCAAGAGCGCTGACCGCCCTCGCCCCCAACCTCCACGGCGAGAGCAAGGAGCAAGCCCTGCGTGCGGGACTGGACGCCGCCCTCGCCATTGGATCTGAAGGGTCTCGCGCAAGCGCGCTGACCGCCCTCGCCCCCAACCTCCACCGCCGCCAGATCGCCGCCGCCCTCGCCACCGACCTCGCCACCTCTTTTCGCCACGCCTCCCGCTCCGCCCTGCTGGCCTATCTGGCCACCCCTGCCCTCATCGCCCCGCCTCTCTTCACGCCCGACGAGATCGAAGCGGTGGCTGGGGCGATCCTGGACGTCACGGTGCAGTGGCGGTGGGTGTAGCCGTCTTCTTCTGGCGGCTGCGCGGCGCCAGGGGGACGATCACCAGCACGGCCAGTGCGAACATGGGCATATTGTAGTTGGTTTGAGGCCGTGGCAGCAATGAACCTTTGTCCCTGCGGTTACTTCGGCGACGACCGCCAGCAGTGCACCTGTTCCTTGTCGGCTGTCCAGCGCTATCAGCAGCGCATTTCTGGGCCGCTGCTCGACCGCATCGACATCCATCTGGATATGGTGCGCGTGCCCTTCCAAAAGCTGGCGTCGCTGGAAGCAGGCGAGGATTCGGCCACGATCCGCGCGCGTGTGGAAGCGGCACGCAGGGTGCAGGAGCAACGCTTTGTCGAGTGGGGGCGGCCGAGCATGGTGGTCAACGGCGATATGGGGCCGGCCGAGGTTCAGGCCTTCTGCGCGATCGACGAAGCCGGGCGGAATCTTATGCGCGCAGCGATGCAACAGATGAACTTGAGTGCACGCGCCTACCACCGCGTGCTGAAGCTGAGCCGCACGATTGCCGACCTGGCCGGCGAAGAGAGTATCCAGGTGCCCCACCTGGCAGAAGCGCTGCAATACCGGCCACGGCTGTTGGCCTGAAGAAGACTGTGCGCGGGATGCAAGGGAAAGTGGGAGAGCGTCAACGCAGTCTTGCGTCATTCTGTGAGTTGGGAGGGGGTGAGCCCCTGTCTCCACCGCCAGCTGGCTCAGCGTTTCTCTTCCTTGAGCAGTTCTTTGACGATTTCGGCCTGATCGGTCGCACGATACTGTTCGCACAGGGTAATTCAGGACTTTATTTCAGCTGTTTTGATTGTCCAAAGTTCTGGGTCCACTCTATTGCGCAGGGGGAACCCCGGAATCATCTCAGCGATTTGACAGTTCCCCTAGGGTCTGGTAGGGTTTTGATTAACGCGACTATTGAGACTCAACGTCAGTACAGTTCCCCTCGGGCCTTGCGCATGATGATCCTCCCCTACATTCGCACGATCCTACGTCTGTTTTTCAGACCAACCAACGTAAAAGAAACACAAAGAGGAGCCCAAAGATGATCAAAGTAAGTGAATTGCGGGGGATTGAGGCAGAGACGGCTGAAAAACTTACTGCACAAGGCATCAAGGATTCAGAGGAATTGCTGGCTGCTGCCGGCACTGCAAAAGAGCGGGCCACACTGGCTGCTGCCCTGGGGATCGAGGCCGCCCGGCTGCTGAAACTCGCAAACTTCGCAGATCTGGCGCGCGTCAAAGGGATCGGAAGCGTCTATGCAGATCTGCTCGAATATGCTGGCGTGGACACGGTGGTTGAGCTGCGCACCCGCAACCCTGAGAATCTTTACAACAAACTGACACAAGTGGGTGCCGAGCATGGCGTGAAACGCTTGCCTCGGCTTGAAGAAGTTCAAGATTGGATTGAACAGGCCAAGCAGCTTGAGCGCAAAGTGCATTATTAAACCTGTTTGTTGTCCCCTTGCCTCTGCCCGCTGCCCTGCAGCAACGTTGCTGCAGGGCAGCGGCGAGTAGGGAGAGCACGCAAAGTGTGCGCAGCGTGCCAGTCAATCGATGTCGGCGCAGCGCACTACGTAATCGGCAGTGGATGCCTCTTGCAGGAAGATGCACACCTTGCGCGGCGCGTCGCTGACGGCTACCGCACGCAGCACCTCAGATCCTGCGTGATCGGACGGGACGGTAGTCACGACAACAGGATTGCAGCCATCCCACAGCATGATGCGCTTGCGAACCGGCTCCTGCCAGGCCAGGGCAAACAGCCTGCCGCCGTCGGTTGCGCCGACTTCCTGACGCGCCGCCTGCGTGGCACCTGGCAAGGTCACCGCTGAAGTGCGCAGCAGGTTGTCAATGCACTGGTGGTGCAGGAGTGTCACAGGGTTGCCGGCCACCGTTTCTGATGCCGTCCAGTAGACGTGCACGTGATTGGTGCCGTCCAAGGCCATACTGCGCCCATGGAATTTGCCGGCGCCCAACGACTGCCCCGTGGTGGAGAGCACGCCGTCAGTCCAGCGCCAGTAACGCATGTCTGTGCTGTCGTCGCCATACACATGGGCGCCGTTGCGTGCATCCGGCCAGATAATGTCTGCATCGTTCGGCAGTGTCACGTTGGCCAGTTCCTGCCAGCCGTCCACACCCTCCAATTGGAGAGACGCACGCCATGCCAGAAAGCCGTTGGTGATGCCAACGCGCAGGCGACCGTCGGCATCGAGACGCGGCCAGGCGTCGATCGTGCTGTATTTCGAGCGGAATACCTCGTTTGCGTCGTTCCACGTGTCGTCGGCAAAGATCGCGTGCACGTAGCGATAGGGGCGATCTCCGGTCGTATCGAGTTTGTTGTACCAGGTCAGATGGATGCGATTATCGTCTGTCACGACGGGTGCATTGGAAAGCGATGAGTCGCCGTCGATGCCCTGGCTCGGCGACAGACGATGCCAGGTGGCGCCGTCCAGGTAGACATGGTGAATCTGGTTGTCGGCCAGGTTGTAGGACCAGAAGAGGTGCGGTCGCCCGCTGCGGTCAATGGCCGCCAGGGGTGGATGAGTCGTGCGGGCCGACACGGTCACCGTGTACGCAGTGCCCCAATGCCAGGAAGGTGTGAAATCGCTCATCACCGCCGGCAGGAATAGCTCGTTGGGCAGTTCCTCTGTCTGAGCGCTCGCACTGCCCGTCAGCAGGGCAAGCGCCAGGTTTGCTGCCAGTATCGCGCAAACGATGAATCGCATCATACCCCTTCTTCCAGATCCAAGAACATGCAGGCTGTTTCGCTCGACGACAGTGGAGGCGACAACCAGCCAGCGCCCGATCCGACGTGACACTCATGATTGTAAGAAGGGACGATCCGCCGGACAATGGCTTTTCCGCTGGAAGCGAAGGCGGCATTCTACGGACAGTTTCGAGGGGCGATCAGGGGCAAAAGACGGTCATGCACCGTGTGGTAAAGCGTAGAGAGGATTGTCTCCGCCACTCCCCCTGGAGGGCGCAAGGTTGGCCAGCAGTTCCTGCAAGGCGACGGGTCTGTCGCTTGCCAGTTCGCTCAAATCGGCCGGCGCATCAAGGTCGAAACGCAGGCTATCCGTCTCGACCACGCGCACACTGAGCGCCGACCGGACTGCCTGGCGCACATGATGGGTGAAGCTGTCGATGCCATAGGCGAATGTGATGGGTGCAGGCAGGGGCAGAAGCAGGGCGTTCGTCCCACCATCGCGGCTGGGCGTGATCACGGCTGTCGCCGGTGTATCCGCAGCGGCACAGAGCTGGTGCAGGTCTGCAACGGTCAGGAGGGGCAGGTCGGCGGGCAGGACGAGCACGCTCGCTGCACCGCATTCCTGTGCCTCCCGGCATGCCTGTGTCACGGCCAGGTTCAGTTCGTTGCCCGCTTCGGCCAACGCCCTGGCGCCCAGCGCTGATGCAAGCTGGCGTGCGGCCGGGTCGCGGCTGACGACAATGATTTCGGCGAAGGCGCCTGCTTTTTGCGCCACGCGCAGGGTCCGGTCAAGCAGGTAGGCACCGAGCTGGGCGCGCTCTGCCGGGGAGAAACTGGCGGCCAGGCGGCTCTTGGCGGCAGTGAATGGTTTCGCCGGAACGATCAGCCAGGGCTTCATCGGTTGGCTGCAGTGGCACGATTCTTG
>CAIRNL010000219.1 GCA_903879975.1 uncultured Chloroflexota bacterium
TCGCCCGACCGATACATTCGAGACACTCGAGCCTGCAGCGGTCGAACGAACGGGGCAAGCGGCTGTCGATGCACTTCGCTATCTCGCGGCAACGGCACAGGCCGGCACAGCGCACCTCACCTTTCTGCCCTTTCTCTCTGCGCATCCTGCCAAAACCAACGATTTCTACAACCCCAAACCTCGCCCACTCACTTCCATCGCGATCTCGTTCGCGCTGCCATAGACGGGCCTGCCTGCAACCAAACCAGGATGCTTCAGACGCACAGTGGATTGTGTCACATACCGGCTTTCGCTGTATCCTGACAAGAGACGAATTCTCATGGAGGAGTTGGATGCACGACAGAATCCAAATCCAGTTGCCGCACCAGATGACACGGCGGCGCTTTCTGCTCGGGCTGGGCGGTCTGGTGGCGGCCACGACCGCGACGTTAGGCTATGCCCACGATGCCGAGTCACAGCACGTCCAGATCGATACTGTTGCCCTTCCCATCCCGAGGCTGCCTGCAGCGCTGGACGGCAAACGGTTCGCGCAGATTTCCGACATTCATGTGGGCGCCTATTTTGCAGCCGCAGGCTTGGCCACAGCTATCGACCGTGTCAATACACTGGACGTGGACTTCCTGATGCTGACCGGCGACTTTGTCACCGTGCGTGAGGAAAATCGAGCGCAACACATCGCAGCGCGGGCGGCAGTTAGCCAGACACTCATCGAGCCACTGCGCCGCGCGCAGATGCCACTGTACGCAGCGACCGGCAACCATGATATGTGGGGTGGGCTGGATCCCATTGTACAGATGCTCAACGCTGCGGGCGTAGCCCTGCTGCGCAACTGTGCCGTGCCCATCGCGAGCAATCTGTGGCTGGCGGGCGTCGACGATCTGTGGGCCGGCCACCCCAATCTGCATGCGACCCTGCGCCACGTGCCGTCGGGTGCGGTAACGCTGCTCATGGCACACGCACCCGATTACTTCGACACAGTGCTCAATCTCGCTGCACCGATAGCAGCCCAGTTCAGCGGCCACACGCACGGCGGCCAGGTGCGCCTGCCGCGGCTGACCCCCGGAGCGGACGGGCTTCTCTCCTTTGCCCCCGTCGTACCAGCCTATGGCGAGCGCTACCCGATCGGCCTGCGCCAGGTCGCCGGTCGCTACGTCTACACCAACCGCGGCCTGGGCGCCTGGCCGATCCCCTATCGCTTCAACTGCCCGCCGGAGATCAGCGTCTTCACCTTGCAGCAGGCCTGAGCGCTGCGATGCTCACACCACCCGGCCAAGCACAGCGCTCACCCTGTCGATCAATCTTTGCACGGTGAAAGGTTTGCCCAAAAAATTGGCGTCGTCGGCCAGCGCCCCACGATTTAACACATGATCGGCAGGATAGCCGGACATGAAGATCACCGACAGCGTAGGCCACTCCTGCATTATCTGGGAGGCCAGTTCCGCACCGTTCATCTCCGGCATGATCACATCGGTAAGCAGCAGGTCGATCGGCGCCGCATGCTCACCGGCGATCCGCATCGCCTCGCTGGGTCTCAGGGCTGCCAGCACCGTGTAGCCAGCCCGGCGCAAGACCTCAGCTGCCATATCGAGCACGCTCTCCTCGTCCTCGACCACCAACACCGTTCTGCCACGGCTGGGCTGAAGCAGCGCCTGGGTTCGGGGTGCCGTCGCTAACGCAGCCGGGGTCTCGACTGCAGCCACATGGCGAGGCAGATAGAGGGTGAAGGTCGTGCCAAATCCCAGCCGGCTCGTGACCTCAATCTGCCCACCATTCTGCTGCACAATGCCGTCCACGACGGCCAGTCCCAGCCCAATCCCTCTGCCCACTTCCTTGGTCGTGTAGAAGGGTTCAAAGATACGCGCGAGCACCTCGGGCGCCATGCCGCCACCCGTATCCGTCACCGTCAGCGTCACATAGTCGCCCGCTACGGGCGTAGCCGCTTCTGGCGTCCGCTCACTCCCGTGCGCAGTCACGTTGGCTGTTGCAACAGAGACGGTGCCGACGCCGTCGATGGCATCACGGCCGTTGACACACAGGTTCGTCACGATCTGGTCCACCTGCGATGCATCCATCTTGACCGGCCAGAGGCCAGCGGCAGGGAACCAGGCCAGCGTGACTTCCTCACCGATCAGCCTGCGCAGCATGGGCAGCATCTCCGCAATCGCTGCATTCAGATCGATGACCTTGGGGACGATCTTCTGCTTGCGCGCATAGCCCAGCAGTTGTTTGATCAGGGCGGCGGAACGCTGCGCCGTACTGTAGACCGCCGCCAGGTTGCTGTGCAACGGCGTGCCGGCCTCTGCCATTTCCAGCGCCATTTCAGTACGCAGCATCATGGCCGCCAGCATGTTGTTGAAGTCATGGGCGATGCCTCCAGCCAGACGCCCTACGACCTCCATCTTCTGCGCCTGCGCCAGATCCGCCAGCAGACGCTCGCGCTCTGCAGCCGCCTGTTTGCGCTCGGTAATGTCCTCCGCCATGACGCTGAAGCCAATGATCGTGCTGCCCCTCTTGATCGGGCACCAGTGTTCGCGCCAGGTATGCAGGACGCCCGGTTCGGCCAGCGTTTCACCGACAATCTCAATGTCGCTGATAGGCTCGCCTGTCGCCAGAATGGCCGTCGCAAGTTGTCGTGCCTGGCCGGCGAGGTTGGGAGCAACTTCGGCAACCGTTTTGCCGATATGCTCTTCGGCGGTTATCCCGTTCATTGCAGCGAACAGCCTGTTGATGCGTAGGTAACGCAGGTCAGTGTTGAGCACGGCCAGGCCAACCGAGGCCGAATCATAGTAAGTCAGAATCTCCGCCAACTGCTCCTGGATAGTCTGGGTGGCCTGTTTCTGCTCGGTGAGGTCACGCAAAATGGCACAGGCAACCTCGCTCCCACCAAACTCCACTATCTGTATTTGACTGTCGATCTGCAACGTGGCGCCATCTTTGCGGCGATAGGGAACATCCCATCGCGCCGAACGTGTTGCGCGCAGAGCACGCCACCAGACTGACCACGTTGCCGCATCCATATCAATGACGAGGTCCAAGACGCTCATCGTCTTGAATTCATCTCTGCGATAGCCCAGCAGAGTGTGCGCTGCCTCGTTTGTATAGATCAGGCGCCCCTCCTCCGCAGCCCACAGCATGGCGTCACCCATGGTTTCCACCACTGCCTTGATGAATTGCAGCTCATCGAGGACACGCTGAGCATCTTCAGCGCGTGTAAACAGCTGCTTGGAAGAATCGAACAGAGGATCGGGCAGGAAATCGGCTAGTCCACTGGGAGTGCTGCCGGGCACAGGCTTTTCATTTTGTCGGTCTGACCGCACAGCCATCGACACGATTCCTTCCACATTAGGATGCTCGCTAGCACCGCAGGTCCATAGGGAATGGAGGGTGCTGCCGGACGAGCGCCGCTGCCGGCAACTTCGGGTGTTACGGCAATGCCAAGACGGAATCAAGCAGATTACTTGCTAAGTATAGCACCGACAGGATGGGGCGGCAATGGTACGAAAGCCACGTGCAGCTGGCGGCATCACTTCTGCCGACGCACCCTGCTTCCCAAACCGCGCCGCGTCGTGTTACCATAGCATGGTCCAGCCCCCTCATCGCCCAGCAATGGCGCTGGTTTGGCCATACAAACTAGCTTTCCGGTAACTGCTAGTACGGATGGGCGCAAATAGGCCGGCGGTTTTGTAGTGCGATTTGCCAAATCGCTCCACATGCTGCGCTGCTCCATCACTGCCGATTGACTGAGGCCCATGTGTACTAGGGGTGTGAGGTGAGGCTTTCACGGCTGGCAGTCCCACCAGTACACAGCAGAGCA
>CAIRNL010000220.1 GCA_903879975.1 uncultured Chloroflexota bacterium
GCGCTGGCGATCGAAGGCTGGTTCGTCTCTGTGGCGAGGTCGACAACAGCTTCCAGGACGTGAGTTGCTTCGCCGAGTTGGCCCTGTACCAAAAGCACCCACCCGTACTCAAAGAGCGGCACGACAGCATGTACCGGCTCCAGTAGCTGCAAGATGTCTGTCTGCGGATCGGCCACCGGGCATGGCGCCGGCTGGTAGAGCGACCACTGACCGTCGTCGGGCGAGTGGTCAGGATTATAGATCAGGCGGCGGCGCCTGAGTAGATCAAAGAGCACATGCGATGCGAAGGCATCTTCTCCGGGCGCAATTGCATCGAGCAATTCGTTGAGCACTGCGTTGCTTTCAGCTTGCTGTCCCAATAAGCCCAGCACCGTGGTGAGCCGGCTGTATGTGGCCAGGAGCAGCGGGCGATCTCCATGACTGCGTGCCCAATTTTGCAGACGACGATAGGTGCTCGTGACACCCTCTGGGTCAAAAAGGCTCTCGTAGGCTATGCCGCAACCTTGCAGTGCGCGGCGTGCGAGAGCCGGCGGCGCATCCTGCAGTGTGTCGAGTAACTCCAGCGTGCGATCAAAGGTATCGGCGGCTTGGCGAAACCCATAACTCTGTAGCAGGTACTCGCCAGCCAGAACGCCATACTGTGCTGCTAGCAGGCGATGGCTTGTGCCGGCATGTCGATAGTGAAAAGCCACTTCACCAGGATTGGTGGCAGCCTGGCCCAAGTCAACCAACGCCTCGGCCACGGACAGGTGCAGGCGCCGTCGTTGCAGGACATTCAGGCTGTCGTAGACGGTCTGGCGCACCAGGTGATGGGCGAAATCGAGCCGCTCGTCCGGGCGTTCAAGCAGAAACTTGCGGTCGAGCAACGTCTCCAGGCCACCCAGCGGGTCGAGTGATGCGGCGCTTTCTAGCAGATCCAGGCTGAAGTCTCGCCCGATGACCGCGCACAGATTCAAGATTGCGCGCGCGTCGGTGGGAAGGCGATCGATGCGCTCCATAATGATCTCTTGCACGCGTTGGCTCCGTGGCAGAGTCGGTTCTGGGCGATAGGTGTCGGATAGCTTGCCGAAGAAGCGTGTGACGAGTGGCTCGCTGTCGGCTGTCGTGTCGAGGCGTTCGTCAAGATTGTGCAGCGCCTCGGTCACGAAGAGCGCATTGCCACGTGTCGTTTCGTAGATCAGGTTACCCAGCTCTGCCGCCTGCGCGCTGCGCTCGGCCAGATGAAAGTCGACCAACTCGCGGACATGTTCACGCGCAAGGCGCGGCACGGCGATCTGGCGATCTCGCCGGAGCCGATTGACTGCGTGCAGAAATGCCCCAAGCGCCTCATTCTCTGACAAATCCTCGGATCGATAGGCAAGCAGCACAAAAACGGACAGATCCGGCAGCCGCTGCAAGAGGCGATTGAGCACGGCCAATGTGTCAGGGTCGGACCACTGCAAATCGTCGACGAAGAGCACAAGCGGGCGCATGTCTGCCAGCGTTGCGAGTGTGGTCACGATGCTGTCGATGAGGCGCTGGCGATTCTCTTCGGCCCCGGACGTGGCGTCAGCAAGCATAGTCGCTGGCTGGGCGAGCCGATCCTGAATACTGGGGATCATCTGGCCCAGCTGGTTCAGCGTAGCAGCCGACAGCGTATGAACCACTGGAGCCGGTAGTACGTAAAAGTAACGACCGAGCGCGTCGGCCAGCGGGGCAAAGGGCAAGTCGCGTTCCAGTGTCTGGCATGATGCGCTGATCACGGTGGCAGCGAGCTTCTCTGCCTTGCGCAGTGCCTGATCGGCCAGTCTCGTCTTGCCGACGCCCGCCTCGCCGTGCAGCAGGACCCAGTCTCCATTCCCTTTCAATGCTGTCGCCATGCGCTGATTGAGGATGGCAACCTCATGTTCACGGCCGACGAACGTCTGTGGAAAGCCGGCGTCGACCACACTGAAGAGTGCGCGCTGAGGCAGTACGACCGGCTGGCCTGGCGCAACTGTTGCGTAGGCTGCGGCGTGATATTGCGGCGGCGCCGCCGGCGCACTTTTGACCGGGCGCGGTTCGATGTCACCGTTGAGAATGCGCTGATGCAGTTGTTGCGTCAATGGGCTAGGGTCGGCGCCGAGCTCCTCGGATAGGAGCGTGCGGCAGCGTTCGTAGGAGAGCAGCGCGCCTGCACTGTCGCCTGATTCGGCCTGATAGCGCATCAGCGCCTGGTAGGCATTTTCGCGTACCTCGTCACGCGCCAGCATCCGCCGGCATGCCGTGATCGCAGCGGCATAGTGGCCGCCTTCAGCGTACAATTCTGACAGCTGAAGTAGTGCGTTGAAGAATCGCTCGCGCAGGCGGTCACGCTCGGTTTGTAACCAGTCGGCATAGGGATCGGAGACGAGGTAGTCGTCGGTGTAGAGCGCGATTGCCTCCTGATGCAGTTGCAGGCAAAACGCCGGATCGATCGCGTTGTGTGCCAGGTTGAGCTTGCGTTCGTACTCTTCGACGTCGAGCCAGATGTCGGGCGTCAGGTGAAAGGCATATCCTGGCGCCTGGGTCACGATGTAGCGTGATGGCGCGCGATTAGGCCGATCCGGCTCGAGCACATTGCGTAGCGCGTTGATCGCACTGCGTAACGTGGTAGCGGCAGCGTGCGACGTGCTGTTGGGCCATAGAATCTCAATGAGCAGGTCAGTAGAGACCGGCCGCGGCCGCTCGGTGATGAGTATCTTGAGGAGCTGGCGCGCCTGGCGAGTGTGCCAGTCGCTTTCCGTGACTGCGAGTTCGTCCCGTGTGACTTGGAGAGTGCCAAATGTAGTGATGTAGATCTTGGGTTTCAGCGGTTCCTGTGGCTGATCGCCCAATAGCACGGTTGGTTGCA
>CAIRNL010000221.1 GCA_903879975.1 uncultured Chloroflexota bacterium
CCGCACCGTCGCGACAGACGTCGTGGAACATGCCGCGTGCGTAGGCAAAGTCCCCGCCGTCGATAGATGAGTTGTACGCCTCCATCGTCAGCGGCCCGTCGAATCCCACCGCGTACAGCGCATCGAACAGATCGTCCCATGGCACGATGCCACCGCCCGGCACACCACGATCGTTCTCGCACGTGTGCACGCACCACAGCTTCGGTGCCATCGCGCGCACCGCCGCCGCGTAGTCGCGCACTTCGGAGAGGAAGTGATAGGTGTCGAGCAGCCCATACAGGTTGGCATGATCGGCCAGGTCGAGCAAGCGCATGACCTGCGCGGGCGTATTGACCAAGTGCGTACGGAAGTGACTCATGGGTTCCAGCACGATCTTGACGCTGCGCGCCGCCGCGTATTCCGCCAGCGCGTGCAGCCCCTCAGCCGTCCAGCCATACTCGCCCGCGGGCGGCCGCCGCCGCTTCACCACCCCAGGGTGGCCATACAGCGCGCCGGCATAGGCGACAGCGCCAATCTCCGCAGCCAGGTCGACCTGCCGGCAGTGCCAGGCCAGCCCGCGCGCCCGATCGCTCACCTCATCGGCCGAAAGATCAGCCTCCAGCGGCCACGCCCCACCCGGCCCAATGGCCAGCGCCAGCCCCAGCACCGCCGCCCGGTCGCGCGTCAAACGCGGGGTAAAGACCACGTCGTCGCCGACGGAGAGCTCAGCCAGGTCCAGCCCCAGCTCTTTCATTTCGTCCAGGATCGGCAGCGACGCATCGCTCCAACAGTCCGTAAAAAGATAGCAGTGTGCTCCATAGTGCATTGCTTTTAGCGCAGCGCGCCCTCCGGCAGGTTGGTTGTTTCTCCCAATCCTATGGTATCTTGCCTTTATGCAACAATCGAAGAAAGCCCCGCGCGCTGCGACACGGCGAGAGAATCATCGCCCATCCTCGCAGAACCGGAAAAACAAGGCGCCTCAGTCCCCGCCAGCGCCGGATCTGTCGTCAATCGAATTACCGGCTTCGGCCAGCGGCATCCTGCAAATCGGCAAGCAAGGCAGTGGCTATTTGCGCGACCCCGCACTCTCCTTCGATCCCACACCCACAGACGTCCTGGTGTCGGCCGATCTGATCCACCAGTACGGGCTCGTCGATGGCACCGAGGTGAGCGGCCCGGTACAGCGCAGCCAGGGCGGCCAGCGCGGCCCCGAACTTGCTGCCGTCGACGCCATCTGCAGAGTGGCGCCGGCCACGTTTGCCGCACGCACACGCTTCGAGCGCCTCATCGCAATTGATCCCACCGATCGCTTCCGCCTGGGCGACAGCAAGATCGCATCCATGCGCGTCATGGAGCTGATCTCGCCCATCGGCAAGGGGACACGCGGACTCATCGTGGCACCCCCCAAGTCGGGCAAGACCATTCTGCTCGAAGAAATTGCACGCGGGATCGCAGCCAGCGCACCCGAGACGCGCATCATCATGCTGCTCATCGACGAGCGCCCGGAGGAAGTCACCCACTTTCGGCGCAACGTGCCAGCCGAGGTGCTCGCCAGCTCGAATGACCAGAGCCTGACGTCGCACACCCGGCTGGCCGAGCTGACCATGGCACATATTCGCTGCGAACTGGAGTGCGGTCGCGACGTGGTGGTGCTCATCGACAGTATCACGCGCATGACGCGCGCCTTCAACCTGGCCGGCAACGGCGCCAACCGGACTCTGTCGGGCGGTATCGACGCGCGCGCCCTGGAGATTCCACGCCGCTTCTTCGGCCTGGCACGCAAGATCGAAAAAGGCGGCTCAGTCACGGTCATCGCCACGGCACTGGTCGAAACCGGCTCGCGCATGGATGACCTCATCTTCGAAGAATTCAAGAGCACAGGCAACAGCGAATTAGTGCTCGACCGCTCGCTGGCAGAGGCACGCATCTTCCCCGCTATCAACATCAAGGCCAGCGGCACGCGCAAGGAAGAGCTGCTCTACTCCCCGACAGATATGGAAAAGCTACGCCTCCTGCGCCGCGCCCTTGCCGACCGCGACAACAAGAGCGCAATGGCAGGCCTGCTCAATCTCATCGAGCAGACCGAGAGCAACGACGAATTGCTGCGCCGGCTCAAACGGAAGGGCTGACCTGCCGGTACAGGCGCCGACAACCCGCTCGAGGTGACTCAATCGGCGGCCAGCCAATACCCCCCTTCGCACCATCCCGCATACCAGAAACGTAAAATAGTATTGCAGCACACATTTTTTTTGTGCGTTATCCGGCTGCAGCTCGCTGTTGTATAATGCACTGCGCAGATCACTCCTGATCGAGTCTCCCTATGGGCTGGCGACAGACCCTTTCTCGAGCGAGTAGATCGGCACAATGCCCCCATCGATTTCTCAGCGTATTGCTGGCTTTCCGCAATGGAGTTGGAGGAACCAAAATCATGAATCAAAACAGACAGGCGCCAACACCGGTGCCCTATCCTGGCATCCCGACCACGGCGGATGGCAGCGGCACCGTCAGTTGGGTCGAGACCCAGATTACACAGGGCGCGTGCGCCTATCCCATTACCTCGTCCACGGTAATGGGCGCCAACTACGCACAGGCAGTGGCCAACGGCCAGACCAACCTGTGGGGCGAACACATGATCTTTATGGAGCCAGAAAGCGAGCACTCGTCCGCTTCGGCGGCGGAAGGCTTTGCCCTGGCAGGTGGCCGCGTGACGAACTTCACCTCCGGCCAAGGGCTGATCCTGATGAAAGAGGTGCTCTACGTCATCTCCGGCAAGCGGCTACCGATTGTCTTTCACATCGGCGCCCGCGCGCTGACAAGCCACAGCCTCAATGTGCACGCCGGGCACGACGATATCATGGGCGTGGCGGATACAGGCTGGGGCATGGTCATGGCGCGCGACGCACAAGGGGCAGGCGATCTGGCGCTCATCTGCCGCCGCGCGGCAGAAGATAGCGAGACCCCCTTTCTCAACGTGCAGGACGGCTTCCTCACCACGCACACCATCGAGAACGTGCTGCTGCCCGAACCGGAGCTGATGAAGCGCTATATCGGCGACCCGAAGGAGAAGCTGCGCAACCTCATGGACCCAACGCAGCCGG
This sequence comes from uncultured Chloroflexota bacterium, assembly GCA_903879975.1. GTDB lineage: Bacteria > Chloroflexota > Anaerolineae > Caldilineales > Caldilineaceae > Caldilinea. The sequence goes on from CAIRNL010000221.1 coordinate 3,078, forward strand.
TCATGTCGGGCGTAGTACAGAACCAAGACAGCTACATGAAGGGCAAGATCGCCCAACGCTACTTCTACGATCGCGTCAAGCCCGCGCTGCAGAACGCAATGGACGAGTACTACCGCCTGACCGGCCGGCGCTATGACATGATCGAACCCTACCGCATGGAGGACGCCGAGTACGCGATTGTCTGCATGGGCAGCATGGCCGAGACCGCAGCAGTGACGTGCGACTACCTGCGCGAGCAGACCGGGCTGAAGATCGGCGTCGTGCACGTGACCGCCTTCCGCCCCTTCCCCGGCCCGGAACTGGTCGAGGCACTCCAGAATCTACGCTCGTTTGCCGTGATCGAGCGCATGGACAACCCCATGGGGCAAAGCAACCCACTGACCGCTGAGATCAAGGCGGCCTTTGCCGACGCACTGACCGACGCACCTGGATACCCGCGCGTGCACCGGCTGCCGACCATCTACTCGGGCTCGGCTGGGCTGGGCAGCCGCGACGTGCGCCCGGGCGACTTCATCGCCGTGGCCAAGAATATGGTCAACAACGGACCGCGCTACTTTGTGCTCGGCATCAAGCACGAGCTCGCCCTGGACGCTTCCTTCGACCCTGACGTGCGCCCCAACGGCTCGTTTTCCATGCGCGGCCATTCGGTGGGCGGCTACGGCTCCGTCACCACCAACAAGGTCATCGCCACCATCGTCGGCGATCTCTTCGACCTCTATGTACAGGCCTACCCAAAGTACGGTTCTGAGAAGAAAGGGCTGCCCACGACCTACTATCTGACCGCAGCCGCCGAGCCGATCCGCACGCACTGCGAACTGAATTTCGTGGAGTTCGTGCCCCTCAACGACGTCAATGCCTTCAATCTGGGCAACCCGCTCAAAGGCCTGCAGCCGGGCGGCATCACCTTCATGCAGGCGCGCCAGACGGACCCGCGCGAGGTGTGGGCCAATATTCCCGCATACGCGCGGCGCATTATCCAGCGCAACAACATCCGTGTGCTCTATCTCGATGCCGCAGCCATTGCGCGCGCAGTCGCCACAGAGCCGGACCTGCAGGTGCGCATGCAGGGCATTGTGCTGCTCGGTGTCTTCCTCAAGGCGACGCCTTTCCTGCAGGAGCGCCAATTGCACCAGGACGAACTCATGGCCGGTGTGGAGAAGAGTCTGCGCAAGTACTTCGGCAAGCGCAGCGAGCAGGTCGTGCAGGACAACCTGACCGCAGTGCGCCGCGGCTACAGCGAGGTGCTGGAGATTCCGCGCGAGATCATCGACCAGGAAGAGAAAATCACCGTCGAGACCAATGGCCGCCTCGTGCGCGACGTCATGCACAGCGGCGTCGTCGCCTGCCACGCCGACACGCCGCTGGCCAAGGTGATCAAGGCGATGGCCGACAAGCAGATCGGCGCAGTCATCGTCGTCGACAAGGAAGGATATCTCGAAGGACTGGTGAGCGCCACCGATCTGGTGCGCGCCGAGGCGAACAGCCACACCTTCACGACACCGCCTGACCTCCTCCCCGAACACATTATGACGCGCAATGTGATCACCACCACCCCCAGCGAGCCGCTCTCCGCTGCCGTCACCAAGCTCATTGAGAACCGCATCCACCGCCTCGTCGTCGTGCAGCCCGAAAACGGCCACAGCCGACCTGTCGGCATCCTATCCGTCACCGACCTGGCGCAACTGCCCATTCGCGGCTAGTGGCGCCCGTTTTCTAAGGAGAAACTACCAATGGCGATCTCTCCCCTCTTTCTCATCGACGAAGATTTCGCAGCGCCCACATCCAACGCTCACTCGCGTACCTCGGCGGCAGGGCTGGGTACACTGATCCAGCAGGCCGGCTCCGACAAGGGGACCCCTGCCGCCAGCACCGAGAATATGATCTTCGAAATCGATCTGAAAGGCTTCGTCGAAGATTTCAACGAGCGCGTGATCGGCGCATACAACGCCGGCGCCGACGACGATCTGCCGGCCGATATCGGCGTGGCGCGCTCGCTGGTGCCCGCTGGAACCGGCGTGCTGCGCGACTTCTCCTACATCGCGCCGCAAATTCCCGAATACGACCAGTCAAGCTGCGTAGGGTGCATGACATGCGTCACCGAATGCCCCGACACGGCCATCCTCGGTAAGGTTGTCGAACCGGGCATCCTGGAAATGGCCCTGGCCGAGACGCCCGAAGCAGAGCGCGCCTGGCTGGCTGCGCAGTGGGCGACGACAACGAAGTTCTACAACGTGCCAGAAAAAAAAGAGCCGGGTTCGGGCGGCAAGTTCGGTATCTTCATCGACCCCACCAAGTGCAAGGGATGCGCCGAGTGCGTGCAGGTCTGCACCGATCTGGGTTACAACGCGCTGCGCATGATCGACAAAGAAGAGGACACGATCCCCAAATACCGCCATGCGTTCGACTTCTACCGCAAGCTGCCGCCGACGCCAGAACGCTTCATCTCGGACCGTGTGCTGGTGGACATGATGCTGGCCGACCACAGCCTGCTGTACGTGGGCGGGGCCGGTTCGTGTGCAGGCTGCGGCGAGGCGACGGCGCTGCGCATGTGGATGGCCGCCACTGCCTTCGTGGCCGGCCGCGACAATATCGGCATCGTCAACTCGACAGGCTGCTCGACGGTCTACGCCAGCACGTATCCCTATAATCCCTGGGCCGTGTCGTGGACGAACTCACTCTTCGAGAATGGCCCGACCGATGCAATGGGCGTGCGCGCCCGCTGGGACCAGATGGGCTGGGAGGACAAGCGGCTCTGGGTCATCGGCGGCGACGGTGCCATGCTCGACATCGGCTTTGCCAGCCTCAGCCGTATGCTCTCCAGCGGTATGGATATCAAGGTACTGGTGCTGGATACCCAGGTCTACTCCAACACAGGAGGGCAGTCTTCCACCGGCACTTTCCAAGGGCAGGGAACCAAGATGAGCCCCTTTGGCAAAACGGAGATGGGCAAGAGCGAGGCACGCAAGGAAGTCGCCAATATCGCCATGATGCATCCCAATATCTATGTGGCGCAGACGACAGCGGCCCATATGAACCACTTCTACCGCGTGGTGATGGAGGCCAACGCCTACAAAGGCCCCGCCTTGATCAGTGTCTACACGACCTGCCAGCCTGAACACGGCGTCGGCGATCACGAGGCGGCACAGCGCGCCCGCGCCGCCGTGGACAGCCGCGCCTTCCCACTCATGATCTACGACCCGCGCAAGGGGGAAACCTTCCGCGAACGACTGGACCTCAAGGGAAATCCGACGGTGAACGACGACTGGTACATCAACCCGAAAACGAAGGAGACATTCACCTTCATCGACTTCGCGCGCGGCGAGGGACGCTTCGCCAAACACTTCGACGCCGAGGGCAATCCCAGCCCCATGCTGCTCTCGGCGCAAGCAGAACGGCTCGCAAACTGGCGGTTGCTGCAGGACTTGGCCGGCGTGCGCGCAGCAGCCAAGAAGTAAGCAGAGCGTAGAAACAAAACTGCGCCGCGGGCTGGCCCGCGGCGCAGTTTTGTTTCCACAGCCAGACGCTGCACCTCAGCACGCAGTGTACGGTTCCAGGGACGCCGCATGGATCGTCTCGCCCCCGCTGTAGACAAAGGCTGGCCCCCTGCCAGGCGCTGCCCAGCGCACACCGTTGGCGACCACCTGCTGCACTTCTTTTTGATAGTAGACCGGAAAGGTCTCATGCCCTGGACGAAAATAAAAGATCTTGCCCCTTCCACGATGGAAACAGCAGCCGCTCCGGAAAACCTCACCGCCAGCAAACCAGCTGATGAACACCACCGCATCCGGCGCCGGAATGTCAAAATGCTCGCCGTACATTTCATCCTGGGGAATCTCAAAATAGGGCGGCACTCCGTCAGCGATAGGGTGCGCAGGGTCTACAACCCACACCCGCTCATGCATGCCGTCCTCACGCCAGCGCAAACTACAGGTCGATCCCATCAGCCGGCGGAAAATCTTGGAGTGATGCCCTGAATGGAGCACAACCAGTCCCATGCCTTCCAACACCCGACGCTGAACCCGATCGACGATTTCATCGCGCACCTGATCGTGCGCCACATGCCCCCACCACACCAGGACATCGGTCTGCGCCAGCCTCTCCTCGCTCAGCCCGTGCTCCGGATCGTCGAGCGTGACCATCTGCACGTCGGCAAACCCCTGCGCCCGCAGACTGTCGACGAGCGGCGCACAGATGCCGTGTGGGTAGATCTGCTGAACAGCCTTGTTGCGTTTTTCATGCTGCCCTTCGTTCCAGACCAGCACATGAAGCTTTTGTTGCATTCTTCACCGCCCTCGAAAAACGGCCTGGGCCGCAGACAGCTGCCGGCCAGTGCCTTGGATTGATCAGATGTGATGATTGCCAGCTGCACAGCCCCGTTGATCAAAGTCGGTGTGCATGGCGCCTCCCCCAGCCTCCCACAGACAAAGATCAGGCCAGACGGACAAGACGCCCCTCCTGAGCCGCCGACTGGCGGATCGCATCCCACAGCCGAGCCATGCGCAGGCCGATTTCAGGCGGGCACGGATTGGCCATCTCCCCGCTGCGTACAGCCAGAAACTGCTGCCAGACCCCCAACGACGGGGGGGTCTCGACCGGCTCGGGCTGCAGCTGGCCAGGGCGTTGAATGCGCAGAAAATGTCCCCAAATATCGGTGAAAATGATTCCCTGCGTACAAAAGACCCGAATGTCCGAGGTCGAGCGGGTGCAGGTGTCGCCGCAGGCATTCATCGTCACCAACACCCCAGAACGTAGGCGAGCCATCACTGCACCCAGCACCTCGACCGGAACGCCGCACGGGTCAAGCCAGGCGGAGACCTCGGCAAACTCTTCACCGGCCAGATCCGTAATCGTGTTGAGCATATGCGCGCCGGTGTCGAAGAAAAAGCCGCCGCCGGAAATTTCCGGCTGCTGGCGCCAGGTGCCCAGATTGGGTGTGCGCCAATTCTCCCAGGAAAGACCGGAGATCGTCAAAATCTTCCCCAGCTCGCCGCTGCGCAGCATCCGTTCGGCCGTCCGAATCTGCGGGGAGAGGCTGCCGGGAAAGGCCACCACCAGCACGCGCCGCATGCGGTCGCGGGTGGCAATCAACTGATCAGCCTCGGCACCGCTGATCACCATCGGTTTTTCAAGCAGCACATCCAGCCCATGCTCCAGACAGGCAGTGGCCTGAGCGCAGTGATAGGCATGGGGCGTCACAATCAGGGCAGCATCCAGCTGGTCGCCGTAGCGCTTTAGCAGCTGGTCAAAGTCCAATTCAATCGGTGGGGGCTGTAACCCGGCTTCGACGAACATCGCCGCAGCAGCCGCAGCATTGGCAGGTGACGGATCGCACAGCACCGTGACTTGCGTCGTCGCCTGCTGGGCCAACAGCGCACGCAGATGCCCGCGCGCCATCGAACCACAGCCGATCAGCGCCGTGCGCACAATAGGAGAAAGTTGGGAAGCTACAGACATGACGTATTCTTTCTAATGAAAAGTAGAAGGACGATCACTGCCCGGCCATGGCGCCGGCCATGGTGCCCTTGATCAGATACTGGCGGGCAAAGACAAAAATCAACAGCGATGGCAGCATGTACAGCAGCGACATGGCGTTCAGCATCCCATAGTCCAGGTTGGTGTAGGCAATCAAGGCGCGGAAAAGACCCAGGGGCATGACAAATTTCTCGCTGTCCGATAACAGGATCAGAGGCAGAAAAAAGGCAGCCCAGGCACTGTTGAAGGCCAGGATAGAGGCAGCCCCCACACCAGGCAGGGCAAGGGGAAAGACGATCAGACGCAGGGTCTGGCTACGCGAGGCCCCATCGATCCAGGCGGCTTCTTCGAGCTCGGTGGGCACCGTGTCAAAAAAGCCCTTCATCACCCACAGCATGAACGGAATCGTGCCGACGCTGATTCCAACCACGACCCCAGCCAGGGTATTGACCAACCCCAGATTGCGCACGATCAGATAAAATGGCAACACGGTCGCCGTGCCAGGAATGATCTGTATGAGCAGTACAGCGAACATCAGCGCTCGCTTGAAACGAAAGGTGCCGCGCGAGAGCGCATAGCCACCCATCGTACAGACCAACAGGCTGAGGGCCACGCTGCTCAAAGAAACGAACAAGCTGTTCCTCAACAAGGTCAGGGCCTGGCCGCGCCCCCAAATCGCATTGCCAAAGTGCTCGAGCGTGAACGAATCAGGCCAGTATAGATAGAGGCTGGAAACGTTCTCCGGCTTGGTAGTGAAGGCACTCAAAAACGGCCAGAGAAAAGGAACCAACATGAAGATCGCCAACAATCCCAGGAAGATGTAGACGGCAGCTACCTCGAGCTGCTGGCGCCGGCGATAACGATTGTCTGCCGTGCGAACCGTGCCCTGTGCTTGCAACTGAGTTTGCATGGTCATTGCCACCCCTTAGAACTCGACGCGCATCAGGCGCACATAGAGAAAGGCCATCCCCAGACTGATCACCAGCATGATCACCGCAGCAGCGCTGCCAAACCCCAACTCAAAATACTGAAATCCCTGATTGTAGACATAGATCCCCAAAAGTTCAGTCGCATTGCCCGGGCCACCGCGGGTCAAGCCAAACACCAGATCAAACATGCCCAGGCAACCGATGGTATTGAGCAGCAGCCACAGCAAGATCACATAGCGGATCAGCGGCAGTTTGACGCGCACCAACATCTGCCAGTTGGACGCCCCGTCAATCGTGGCAGCCTCCAGCACTTCCTGCGCAATACTCTGCAGGCCGGCCAGAAAGAGAATCATCGCAAATCCACTGTTGTTCCAAAAGTTGACGAGCACGATCGATATCATGGGCAGCGTACGGGTCCAAATCACCGGTTCCATCCCGAAGAGACCCAGCAGGCGATTCAGGGTGCCAAACTCTTTGGCGCCTAACATCGAAGACCAGATCAGCGCCTGGGTGATGCCGGGGATCACCATCGGGAGCACAATGATCGCCACCAGCAGATTCTGCCCGCGCAGATGGCGGCGCCCCAGAATCAGTGCCGCCGACAACCCAAGCACGAACTGCCCCAGATTGGTGAAAAATGTATACTGCAGCGTCAACCAAAGCGAATTGTAGAAGCGTTCGTCGGCAAACAGCCGTTGATAATTGCGCAGCCCAATAAACGTGTAGTCGAGCGCCTTGGGACCCGCCAACGCCAGGTCGGTGAAGCTGACATAGATGGCCCAGAGGCCCGGCAAGAGGGTAAAGACGATGATCAGCAGCAGCGCCGGGCTGAGCAATAAGAAAAAAAGACGGTTGTCAGTGCGCGCCATGGCAACATCCTGTCCTAAACAGTGGGTCGTTCACCTCGACGGCTGGCTGTTCGGCCAGCCGTCGCTCCACAAACCGCTTGCAACAGACCAGGTTTCTTGAAGAAACCTGGTCTGTTGTATCTGCAGCATGTCCGTGGGAGATTACAGGCTCTTGACCCGCTCCTGGCCGAGGGCGTCTGCCATCGCAGCAGCAAAGTCGGCCATCGCCGCCTCGGCTGTGGCACTGCCGGTGATAATCGACTCGGTGGCACGCGCGATCCCTTCGGCAAATTTATCGGTGCCAACCTGCTCGAACTGATAGGTCTTGCCGGTCTCGAAGAATTCACTGGCCTGCAGGTACTTGCCACCCACTACGTCGCCGTACGCCGGGCAGCGGTCGATGAAGTCTTTTCGCCCGATCGGTCCACCGATGTAGATGTCCATCGTCTCACAGATCAACTCGGGCGAGCCCAGATGCTTGACGAATTCAGCGCTGCCTTCCGGGGACTTGGTCGTAGCGGCAATCTGCGGCCCTACGTTGACCTCGACATAGGTGAAAGGCTGCCCGCTTTCGCTGGGGAACTGCCAACGGTCGACCCGCTCCAGCAGCCCCTCGATCGGGGTTGCCCCATCCGGGCCCCAGTCGAATGTCCACTGCCAGTCTCCGCCAGTGACCAGCAAAATGCTGCCTTCAGGGAAACCCTGGTACTTGATCGGCTCCCAAGGGTTGGGCGAAAGCAGTTCGTCGACTGTCAGCCAGTTGTTCTTGGCCAGCGTCTCGTACACCTGGAACGACTTGAGCAGGCCCGGGCTGCTCACCACCCACTTGTCTTCGGCGCCATCATAGATGTTCTGGTCGTCGAAGCCCAGCCAGACCATGCGGAAGCCCTCATAGAATGTGCCAGCCCCCCACGGGGTGGCGGCCGGCAACCCACACGGTTTGGCGTCTGTCTTGGTGGCGATCTGATCGCAGGCTGCGTAGAACTCTTCCCAGGTATTGGGCTGGGCAGTGGAGATGCCGGCCGCCTCCATGACGTCTTTCCGATAGAACCAGGTCATTGTGGAGCCGTCGGGCAACCCCTGTAGGCTGCCGTTGATAAACGCCAGCTTGCGCAACACTTCGTAGTACTGCTGCCAGTCCGGCCACGCCTCCAGATAGGGCTTCTGGTCGAGCACATAGCCGGCAGCCACAAAATCGGCGATCTGTGACGAATACGCGCCAAAGATATCGGGCAGCGTGCCGGCCGCCGCATCGAGCACGAGCTTGCTGCGCAGATCATTGTCAGTCGCTGGGCCGGCCACGCTCTTGACCCGATAGGGCTGGCCAGCTTCAGCCATCGCAGCATTGAAACTCGAGACGGCAATCTCCTTGACCTTGTTGCTCAACTCACGGTCGGGCGTCATATCCGTCAGTTCGATCAGGGACTCTGCCGGCGCACCGGCGTCGCCGCCCGCAGGCGCAGGCACCGCTGGCGCGCAGGCAGCCAGGGCTCCCGCAGCAGCGACCAGCGCAGAGGTCTTCAAGAATTGACGACGTGAAAAAACAGACGACGACATTAGACTCCTCCTTGGTGGTATATCTTGCATGAACGAAAAAACAACCTCTCCAGCCTCCTCAAAAGACGATGGCGGAGCCGGACAACATCAAGTGGCGCAACTCGAACTGCGCACGATCAATTCGGTGGGCAGCGTGATGTGGGTAGGGGCTGCACCGTCGAGAACACGCTCCATCAACAACATACCGGCACGAATCCCCATCTCCACGGCTGGCATGCGCACAGTCGTCAGGGGCGGGACCGCATAACGCGCCAGCGGGACATCGTCGAAACCGACAAAGGCGATATCGCCCGGAATGGACAGCCCACGCTCGTGAACCGCAGTCATGGCGCCGAACGCCACGACATCGCTGCCGACAAAAACAGCAGTCGGCAGTTCGGCCAGCCCCAGCAGAGTTTGCATCGCCGTGTACCCGCTCTCTGGGGTGTAACAGCCCTCGACGACCCAGTCGGGGTTGGCTGGCACCCCGCGTTGCTGCAAAGCGTCATGATAGCCCCGCAACCGCAGATTCGGGTCGCCGGGGAAATGCGGGCTGTTCGTAATGCAGGCAATGCGCCGGTGCCCCAGGTCAAGCAGATGTTCGACGGCGATCTTGGCGCCCAGCCAGTTTTCAGCGTCGATCGAACTCAGTTGTGGATATTGATAGCCGAACGTGACCACTGGGAAAGCGTTGCGGATCAGCCGCTGCGAGACGAACGAATTGAGCGGCACATCGATCAAAATCAATCCATCGATCCGCTGGGCAGCCAGGAGATCGATATACGCGTCTTCACTGTTGTTGTCGACTGCATCGAGCAATAGGTGCATTCCGTAGCGATCGAAGACACTTTTGAGACCTTCGATCGCAGACAGCAAAAAGATATGGGTGGACAGATGGGGGTGCGAGCGAGGGTAAACCAACCCAACTCCATTGGAACGCTGGCTGGCAAGCATCTGAGCCGCAGCGTTGGGAATATAGCCGAGTTCATCTACAGCCGCCAGCACCCGCTGGCGGGTTTCCTCGCTGATGTTGACGCGTTCACTCCGATTGAGCACATAGGAGACAGTGGTGCGCGAGACACCGGCACGCGCAGCCACGTCGCTGCTGGTCACTTTGCGCATATGAGCCTGTGAAGTCGATTGAATTGGTGTGCGACACGCTTCAGTGACACGTGTCACTGAAGCGTGTCGCAAGAATAGCACAGGGGTATACAGGTTGTCAATAGGAGAAAAAAAATGCACAAAATAGGCTGCCGGACTTCACAGGAGCGCGTCAAACTCGACGGCGTACCCGTTGACGCGTCTATGCTGTCAGGGATTTATACATCACATACGCGTCCACATACCCAAGCCGCGGATGGCGGAAGGCGCCCGGCAGCGTGCCGACGATAGGAAAACCGAGCCGCTGCCACAGCCGCACCGCACCGGTGTTGGTGGAAACCACCAGGTTGAACTGCATGGCACGAAAGCCGAGCCGCCGCGCTTCTTCCTGGGAATGCTCGCACAGGAGCGAGGCAATACCCTGCCCGCGCGCAGCGGCCGCCACGATGTAGCCGCAGTTGCAGACGTGCGCTCCCAGGCCCGGCTGATTGGCCTTGATATAGTAGGTGCCGAGGAGCGCACCGGCGTCGTCGGCAGCGACATAGGTCGCACCCGGCAGTTCGATCCAGACACGGTGTGCCTCTGCCTCGGTGATAGCCGGGTCGAAGGCATAGGTCTCCCCCTGACGAAAGACCGATTCCAGGATTGCCCAGAGCGCTCGCCAGTCACCCGGCGCATAACTTCGAACGGTCAGCATGTTCTCTGTTCCAATCCACACTAAATCCATGCTGCAGCACTCAACTATGTAGGGAGCTGCATCCACTGCACCGCAAGGCACTGGCCATTGATAAGTTGCACGATTGTGGACAACAATATCGAAGAATACCCCACAATGGACTATACTGCCAAGCAGCGTTTCCCGATGGGAGGGGCGTGCCAGCCTCTTTCTCTGCATCCCCAAACATCGTGTACCCCAGGGGGTGGAAGACAGCAGACTTGCACAGAACGGCTGGATTCCGGTGAACCCCGCCACGCTGAAAACGCGCTTCCCCGGCGTCTACGCAGTCGGCGATGTGACCAGCGTGGGCACGCCCAAGGCAGGCGTCTTCGCCGAGGGCGCGGCACGCGTGGTCGCACAGAGACTGATCGCGCAGGTGCGCGGGGAGGAGCCTCCGCCACCCTTTGACGGTATTGGCGCATGCTACATCGAGTTCGGCGACAAACGCGTCGGCCGCGTCGAAGTGAATTTCCTGTCGTCACCCACGCCCACCGGCACCTTCACCGCCCCGTCACTCCAACTGGTGCGGGACAAATCGGAGTTCGCCACCAGCCGCCAGGCACGCTGGTTCGGTCAGTAGCACGACCCGGCACGGCCGTTCACTGCGAATTCCTTGGGACGTGGCATTCGCAGTGAACGCTCCCTCAAGCTGGCCTTGGCCGGAGATGTGCGTGCAAGGCGCCTTGGTTCCGCTGGGCGAGCACAAAGTCCACTGGCGCACATTGGGCCATGCTCATCGGCAGTATTGTCGGTGGCGGTAGCGTGCAAGGACGTCAGGTCGGCCAACGGGTACCGACGCAGACGAAGGTCGAGAGTCGGCTCAAGCAGTGGAGCCGCTGATATCCAGATGGGTAGCCGGCGGAGGACACCCGGTCGCTGCCAGCAGTGCACTCAGTCACGCGAGGAAGCAGCATGGGCACGAGGCACCTCGACTGGCAGGCCGATGATCTCCATGAGTTTGAGCGCGTTGGTGGAGATAGCCAGGCCAGGGCGCAGGCAGTAGTCGAAGCTCATGGTAGGGCCAGCATCCGTGCGGACGAAGTGCTCAGTGAAATAAACCCTGCGCGCGGCAGAGTGCAGGTCGGGTGCATCGGCCAGGGTGAGGTCGTGCGTGGAGACCGCGCCGATGGCTCCGCTCTCCACCAGGTGACCAATAATTCGCTGGGCGGCAATCTGGCGCTCGGCGGTGTTGGTCCCCAGCAGGATTTCATCGAGCAGGTAGAGCAGGAGCGGATCGTCCGGCCGGCGCGCATCGGCGCGGTCGACGATGACCTTGAGCCGGCGTAGTTCGGCCATGTAGAAGGAGACGCCTGCTTCCAGCGAATCCTGCACACGCATGCTGGAGAGAACACTGACGGACGGCATGGCCAGGCGCGTTGCGCAGACCGGCGCACCCATCTGCGCCAGAACCGCGTTGGCGCCGATCGCACGCAGCAGCGTACTCTTGCCCGACATGTTGGAACCCGTCACAAGCAGGTAGGCGCCTGGCGGCCCAAGCGTCACGTCATTGCCTACTGCGCGATCGGTCGGCAGGAGCGGGTGCGCCAGGCGCGTTGCGGTGAAACAGCCGTCAGCCGCGTCACCCAGTTCGGGAAAAGCCCAGGTCGGCTGCTCGAAGCGCAGCGCGGCCAGGGCAGCGAGGGCCTCGGCCTCGCCCAATGCCTCCAGCCACGTCCGCACATGGACGCCAACGTTGCGCTGCCAACCCTCCAGCAGCCAGAGCACGTGAAAGCTCCACAGCGTGGCCACCTCGACCGGGAAGAAGTAGATGGAACGGCGGATGTCGACGAGCGGCATGAGGCGCGCCAGGCGACGCATCTGCACGTCGGCGCGGAGTGGACCCGTGCCCAGCCGCTCTTGCAGCTCACGCAGGGCCGGCGCCACTGTCGGGTGGGCAGTGAAAAGTTCGAAGAGGGCAGCGTAAGACTCAAAAACGCCCTGCTGCGCAGCGACACGGTTGATGTCGTCGTCCACGCGGCGGCCAACACTCTGCAAAATGGCCAGATTGACCGCTGTCACACCCAGCAGCGGCCACAGGACGGGGTAGCCCGCCAGCCAGGCAACCAAGAGCGCCAGTCCAACAAGCGGCAGCAGGCGTGCACCCCAGATCCAGCCGCGGTGCATATGCAGCCATGGTTCGCCCTCGGCCCAGGCGACAAAGCGGACATAGCGATCCTCCCCCAGGTCCAACAGCCGCCCACGCACGGCGACCTCCTCGCGAAAGTCAATCTGCGCGGCCAGTTCGGCGGCGGCAGCCTGGCGGGCACGGGCCACAGCAGGGCGCGCAGGCGCCTCGATCCAACGGCGTACAGTGGCCCGGCCAATAGCAGTGTTAGCCGTACCCAACAGTTGCTCCAGCGAGGCATGGCCGAGCAAGTCCAGGTCGGCGACGGTGGCAGGGTCGATGGCAGGCGGGGCGCCGGCTTCAGGCAGTACAGCCAGCAGCGAAATGGCGCCGGTCGCGCCAGGATCGGGCAGCGCTTTCCAGTCACGGCGCAGCCGTGCCAACCCGGCGCGGTTGACGGCAACACGGGCAGCGATGGCTTGCAGACGGCGATCTATCCGGTTGCGCAGGGCGAGGCCAGCCACAAAGGCCCCGAAGAGCAGCCCGCCCAGCGCAGCGATCGACCCGTCGCTGCGCAAGGCGCCGATGGCGACGACCGCGAAAGCCCCGAAAAAAAGGGCGAGGTTGGCATTGCCCAGCTGCCGGCTGCGTACATCCTGCTGAGCGTGCTCGGCTTCAGCACAAGCCAGCCGTTCAGTGTAGGGGGTGGTGGGGTCAGTGGTCTGTGCTTCCATGCCGACAGTATACACCGGCCAGGGACGGTAGACAGTGTCCGATATGCAGCCAAGTGGAGAATTGTTGGCTCTGCGGGTCGGCGTTCGGCCAATCAGTGGGAAACAAACGGCGGCGATTGGGTGCGGACATGCAACACCTGCTACAATCGAGCACTGCCCGGCAATAAAGTCAGGATGGGTACACAAGAGGAGGAGTACTGCGATGGCGGGTGGACAGCGGATCATAGCGAGCGGCAGTCTCGTGCTGGCGGCGACGTTGCTGGCAGGGTGCGGATTGTTTGGCGGCGCGACGACGGCGCCGACAGCGGCGCCAACGCGCACGCCACTGCCGACGTTTACCCCGACAGCAATGGTGGCAGCACAGGTCGCCACCACGACAACGCCGATGGCGGTAGCCACTGCCACGGCCCTACAGCCCGTCACGGCAGGGGTGCCGGCCATCCAAGAGACACCGGCAGCCACAGCGCCGGCCACGCCGCTAACAGCACCCAAATCCCTCCTGATCATTACAGCCGATGCGGTCAATGTACGCGCCGCGCCATCTGTGGATGGCACCCTGGTCGCTCTGGCGACCAACGGCCAGCAGTTCGATGTCACAGGGCGCACAGCAGCGGGCGACTGGTGGCAGGTCTGCTGTGTGAACGGGCAGCCAGGCTGGGTCTTTGGTGAACTAGCAACGGTGACGGGCGGCGAGACAGCGCCGCTGATCGATGCAGCGCCGGCAGCAGTGGAGGCAGAGGCACCCCCCGCGGCGACGCCGGTAGCCGAGCCAGCCGCCACAGAACCACCCGTTGCGGCTGAACCCGGCACACCGCCCGACCCAACCGCGTCGAGCGAAGGCTGGTTCGACCCCAACGCGCAGTACCAGATCGTGCACTTCAAAGTGTTGGGGCTGGCCGAGAACAACGGCGGCATCCGCGACACGAGCGCGCAGCACCTGATCTTTTTGACCGTGCTCGACCAGAACGGCAATGGCGTGGACGGCGCCGTGGTGCGCAACCTGGTGGGGGAGAAGGGCGAGGTGACGACAGGCGCCAAGGGGCCGGGCAAGGCCGAGATTACGATGTACTACGAACCCTTCAAACTGACAGTGGCGGCTGACCCCTCCGGGCCGGTGACGAGCCAGGTCTCCAACCAGATGGGGCTGATCTTCCCGCACCTGCCTGACATTGTGGGCAAACTGGGCGATGCCAGCTATGAGTACGGCGCATGTCCAACGATCGACGACCGCTGCCGGTGGCCGCTCTCCGATGTGAATTATGTGCATTTTTCATATGAAATTACCTTTCAAAAGGTGAAGTAGAGCGAGACGACAGGGGCGCAAGGGTTTGCCAGCATGGCCCCTTCGTGATATGCTGCAGATAAGGTATGGGCTCCTAGCTCAATCGGCAGAGCAACGGCCTTTTAAGCCGTGGGTTCTGGGTTCGAGTCCCAGGGGGCTCACTGTACACATGCAAAACAGTCCCCGTGCCCTCTTTCAGCGACACGGGTACTGTTTTGCAGCAGCGTACACACCTCACGAAAGCGTTCACCCTGTTTGAACAAGACACTCAGTCGAGGGGCTTCATGCCGACCACGCTGCATTTCTACCGCCAGCGACTCGGACTGTTCTTTGCCTACTGCACCCAAGAAAACGTCCTCCACATTGGAGTACTACGCCGCCCGACAAGCGGCGCGAGGGTGGGCGTTGGTCACAAGAGAACCTCGGTATGACAGGCGCCGAGGACGATCGGCGCCTCTACTGCGTTGGGGCTTGAGCGTGGTATACTGGCACCAGATGGAAACCGTTGTGTTGGCGACGAGGATCGAAACGGGCGTTCGCGCCGTCGGGTTGGTCGCCGTCCCCGTTTGGAGCTATTGCTATGTCAACCATGACGCTGAATTTGCCCGCAGCTGTCAGAGACGAGGTATCTGCGGCGGTGGAAGCAGGCATCTATGCCGACGAAGAGGCCTTCGTGGCCGATGCCGTCCGCACGCTGCTCGCTGCGCGCCCCGATGTCAGGGAGGCCGTCGCCTGCCGGCTGGATGAGCGTGGAGTCTATTCGCTGGGCAAGGCGGCCGAATGGTCCAACCTGGATGTCGAGCAAATGAAGCTGGCGCTGCACCGACGCGAGATCGAACGCACTGCGCCCGAGACACCGGAAGAAGTCGAGGCGATGGCCCGCGCTGCCCTGCGCACCTCCGGTAGAGACCAGTCGTGAGCGGGTTTGTCGTCGTCGATGCTGACTTCCTGAGTTCGTTTCTGAAGATCGGGCGCCTAAGGTTCGGTCCAGTTCTACCAGGTTAACGAGGTCGTCATTGCGCCCGCCGTCTACCGCGAAGTAGCGCAGACAACGTTGCTGCCAGTACTATCCGCGTTGACATGGGTTCGGATCGAGGCCCCGCCGGCTGCAGCCGCACAGCGTCTTCGCAGGCAGGTCGAGTACAGCCAGCTCGGAGCTGGCGAACAGGAATCGATTGCCCTCACCGTCGACCGTGCCGATGCAGTGCTCCTCTGCAGCGATAACCGCGTTCGTCGTTTCGCCCAGGGTCTGGGCATCGAGGTGCTCAACATTGCGGCGTTATTGCTTGCCTGCAAGCTGGCTGGGGTACTCGACCAGGACGCGATTCGTCAGATCGTCGAGGAGCTGGGGCGTCTTGACTACTACCGTTTCCGCCAAGACGTGTTGGCAAAGTTGCTGGGTTGACCGACTCGAGCCCGTGATTATGTCGAAACACCGTGCCTTTTAAGCCGTGGGTTCTGGGTTCGAGTCCCAGGGGGCTCACTACACTGCGCACCTCCGGTGAATCCGCTCGATATCAAGGAGGGCACGACGGCACCGACGACTGACATCTTGATACCAGTGGAGGAACTTGCGCAGTTCTGCCGCCGCAATGAGATCGATTACCTGGCGCTCTTCGGCTCTGCAAGTCGGGGCGAGATGCGCCCTGACACCCATGTCGACCGGGTGCATCTCTGAAAATCCATACTATTATGCGGCCTGCAGTTGTGCGATAGATGCGAATGCCCCGCCAGGTTGAGCGGAGCCCTTGCGCACGATGTAGTTGTTGACGTTTGCAGCGAAAGTGCCATCCTGGAATGGCCCGACGGGTCTGGTGGCAGCTGGAAGTGTGTGCGGCTGAATTTGACTCGGAGCGCTGGTTGTCACCGTTGGCTGGTTCAGCACCGTGACCGTTTTGCGGAAGTCGGCGCTGAGCAGCCCCCAGGCAGCAGGCCAGCGGTTGCTTTGGATTAAACTGCGTAACATCAGGATCGCTTGACCGCCAGCGTTCGTCTCAAGAGTTAAACACCATGATAACATGAACGCAGTAGTACTAATTTGCGCGAAGAATTAGGCAGAATGTCCTTGCGCACTTGCGTAAAATAACAGGAGAAAGCTTTCTCGAACAAATGTTCATGATAGCCTTCGAATATGTCATCTCTGCTCCGCAGCAATCGCTGTACTTGTGGGTCATCTTTGGGCACAAACTCAATAATTAGCCAGCGACAGAGACTTGCAAGCCACGCAGCCATCCGATCAAAAGGCACGTTATATGTAATGGCGACATGATGTATTACGGCAAGCATGAGCACCAAGTCCACAGGACCGCGCTCGACTAAAGACATCCGTTCGTTCCCAGCAAATCCTAGCGCAGGTGTAGGATTTGTTAAGTCAAGCACTAAGGGGAGGAGGCGACTGGCTGAGGACTCACATACACGGCGATACATCATCTCAACACAGCCCATATCGTAATCCCAGGCCACCGTCTGGCATTTGGGGGCTGCTTTGTTTACAATGTCCGTAAAGTACCCGGTGTTGGCACCCAAATCCCAAGCAGTCAATGGTTGCACTTGTGAAACATATTCAGCCACAATCTTCTTCTTTGCAGCTAAGGCATCTACCGTATAACTTGCTTCGGATTCATAATAGCTAGACCATGTAGATGTAGTATCGACAAAGGATATTCCCTCAACAGTACGTTCAAGATCTTTAGCCAAGTTAGAAAGAGACTCGATGCTGAAACGGTTTCGTGTATCAGATCTGAGCCTATCTTCCACTGCGATCCAGCGTTTCTGTGCCTGTACCTGAACGTATAAGTGCAGCAACAGTCGTATTCGCAGCCGAGCATGCCATGGCAAGAGCTTAACAACAAGATCTAGTGGAATACCATCGACATGAGAGCGCCAAAGTTGTAGCAGTCGGGGATCACAAAACGCCATCAATGTAAGCGGAGCCAGAAAGTGCTGACAGAACTGCCGGTATGCAGTCCAGGCAGTACCCGGCTGATAGCGCTGCAAAGACAGTGTATCAATTAGGAGCGGCCGACCATTGAGAAACTGAATGTTGTAAGCACTTGCGTCTTTAAGTATCATCCCGTTACTTAGCGCTTCTTGCTGAATCTTAAGTGTAACCAGGGCAGCGTCTTTCAGTTGACTGAAGCACCACTCGTAAGGATAAGACACAAATGGTAGTTGTTGCGGTTGAATAACTTTATAGACGCAAGTAGGAGATGCTGCACGCTCCGTATCAATTTCAGAATGTGGAATGATCAGTCTATTAAGCTGCAACTGTTCATATAATCCAGAACCCATTAAGTAGTCATAATCCGCACGATAGCTTAGATTGACCTGCCTTAGCACAACACCATCCTGAACATAGACAAATCCGTTAGGGTTACGAAACGACCCTGCAACGGGATGAGAGACTTTGCTTTCTGCGTTCACTGGATTTTCGTAGTGTTTTCGTCATTCTCATCTTGGATTTTGCTGTCAGACGTCGATTTCGAAGCACTGTTATGTGATTTGAAGAACCGAACGATCCGCGACCAGAAGAGCGTGATAGTTGCAAAGGCAGATAGCAACATTGCAATAAGCATTTGGGTCAGATAGCTTCCACTGCCAAAATCAAGATACGCATAGACTGGTCTTGTTAGCAGCAAGTAAAACAGAATAGAGCATACTAAAATTGTGATAATCGAATATCTATTCATCGTTGTTATTTCACACTTCGATATTAACAGTTAAGCCCATTGGTCAGAAATTAAGGAATTGCGGCATTTGTCAAATGGGTGCATCTCTGAAAATACGGAGCGGTGTTTGACAAAAAGATAGCCTTACGTCAGAGTAGATGGTCTACGAAAATCACACTCAAAACGGAGGCTATCAATGGAATATTGCCACAC
>CAIRNL010000222.1 GCA_903879975.1 uncultured Chloroflexota bacterium
GATGTCGGTCGAGCCTTCGACCAGGTTGACCGTGCCATCGGCGTTGACACTCGCCGTGGCGCTCGATTTCCCTCCCCAGTTGAACCAGAAACCGGCTGCCACACCCCGTCCACGCGACGTACCGGCCAAGGGGGCGGCGTAATGCGCGTGGGCGCGCGCCGCCTCCAGGGTTTCTACCAGACCGATACGGCCAAACTCTGGGCCGTCGGGGCGACGGTCTCCCTCCCGTGCGGCGTTCCGCAGGCGAAAGTCGAGGGGATCAATGCCAAGCTTTCCTGCCATTTCGTCGACCACACTCTCTGAGGCAAAAACGGCATTGGTGCCACCTGGGGCACGGTAGGCGGCCGCCTTGGGGCGATTGACGACCACGTCGTAGCCGTCGATCTGCACATTCTCCAACCGGTAGGAGCCAAAGATCACAGCACAGCCGGCGCCGACTGGCGAACCAGGGTAGGCACCGGCCTCATAAATGAGTTCTGCCTCGGCGGCAGTCAACTTGCCGTCGCGCGTCGCTGCCATCTTCACGCGAATGTAGGATCCCGATGTCGGCCCGGTGCCAGACAGGACTTCAGCGCGCGTCATCGTCATTTTCACCGGACGATGGCCTGCCTTGCGCGAGAGCAAGGCCGCTACCGGCTCCAGGTAGACATTGATCTTGCCGCC
Source organism: uncultured Chloroflexota bacterium (assembly GCA_903879975.1). Classification (GTDB taxonomy): domain Bacteria; phylum Chloroflexota; class Anaerolineae; order Caldilineales; family Caldilineaceae; genus Caldilinea. The sequence goes on from CAIRNL010000222.1 coordinate 664, forward strand.
AAAGCCGCCGCCGATCTCTGTGGGCGTCACCACGACACGTGAGGAGGGCACCTGCAGTAACGCTGCCACCTGCTCCTGGACGGAGAACGCGCCTTGCGTGCTGCACCAGATGAGGATCTGTTCGTCTTCGTTCCACAGCGCGGTGGCAGCCTGGGGCTCGACATAGCCCTGGTGCACAGTCGCTGTGTGAAACTCACGCTCGACGATGACGTCGGCGGCCGCAAAACCGGCGGCGAGATCGCCGCGCTGGTGGCGAATGTGCTCAGCGACATTGGTCTGGGAGGCGCCCTGTTTGCCCAGTTCGTTCGTACGCAGGTCAGGCAGCAGAATCGGCGCATCGCCCGCCATTGCCTTGCGGCCATCCATCACGTGTGGCAGAACTTCGTATGTGACTTGGATGAGCCGGACGGCTTCTTCCGCAACATGCAGATTGTCGGCGGCGACAGCTGCGATGGCATGGCCATGGTAGAGGACCCTGTCATGTGCCAGGACGTTGTTGCTCGTATAGCGCAGGTTGACCACCGACTCGCCCAGATCCGTCACAGTGTCACCGATGGACGGCAAGTCTTGCGCGGTGACGACGGCACGCACACCGGACAGTGCCAGCGCAGCCGACACGTCAATGGAAAGAATGCGCGCGTGGGCGTGTGGGCTGCGTAGCGTCTTGCCGTACAGCATGCCCGGCAGCTTGACATCAGCGCCATAGACTGCACGTCCGGTCACTTTGTCGATCCCATCCGGGCGCAAGGGCCGGCTGCCGATCACCTGATATTGGGAAGTAGTCATAGTAGAGTCTCCATTCAATCCATCCACTGAATCCAGCCACAAGCCTCAATGACATCAAAGTTTCACAGCAGGGCTGTAGAGCGAGAACGCAAGAGGCCGTTTTGCTCTTGCGCCGCTATGCGCCTTGGGGCTGATCTTCTCTTCTGTTAGACGCTGTCCGCTGCATCAAGGACTGCGCGCACGATCTTGTCATAGCCGGTGCAGCGGCAGAGGTTGCCAGCCAACCAGTAACGCACCTCGGCCTCACTCGGGTCAGGGTTGTGGTCCAGCAGCGCCTTGGCCGAGAGCAAGAAGCCAGGTGTACAGATGCCGCACTGTAGGGCGGCGTGTTCCAGGAATTTTTGTTGCAGCGGGTGGAGCTTGCCGCCAACAGCCAGTCCTTCCACTGTGTCAATCGCGTGCCCCTCCGCTTCCACGCCCAGCACCAGGCACGAATTGACCAGCACGCTGTCCATCAGGACATTGCAGGCGCCGCAGTTGCCGTTGTTACATCCTTCCTTGGCGCCTGTCATGCCGAGAACATCGCGCAATACTTCCAGCAGGCTCTGGCGCGGCTCGCAGAGAAACTCAATGGCCTCACCGTTGATCTGGGTCGATACAATGACTTTCGATTTCATGACAAACTCACTTTCTACTTCCTGGCGCGTTCGACAGCGATGGCCAATGCACGGCGAGTCAGGACGCCGACAAGGTGGCGGCGGTGCTCAGCCGTGCCGCGCATATCCGAAATGGGTCGTGCTGCTGCCTGGGCTAGCTGAGCGGCGCGGGCATATCCCGCATCGCCGACCTTCTCGCCGACGAGCGCGTCGCCTGCCGCCGGCACCAACAGCGGCGTCGGCGCAACTGCCCCCAGTGCAATACGTGCCGAAACAATGCGTTGTCGGCTTTCATCCAACTGTACCGACGCACCCACGCCGACAACAGCGATGTCCATCTCGTTGCGCGGGATGAAACGCAGGTAGGCAGCGCCAAAACCGGGTGAGGGCGGCGGCAGGTGCAGGCTGGCAAGAAACTCGCCCCGTTCCAGCACCGTCCTCCCTGGCGCAGTGCAGAAATCCTCTACCGGTATGCGACGCCGTGTCTGCGGCAACGCAATGTCACAGATCGCACTATGCACGATGAGCGCTGGAATGGAGTCTGCCGCCGGAGAGGCGTTGCACACATTCCCACCCAGGCTGGCACGCCCCTGGATCTGGATACCGCCGATGAGATTGGCCGCATCGACGATCCCCGGATACTTGGCAGCGACGGTAGAGTCGCCGTAGATGCGGTGACAAGGAACGGACGCCCCAATACGCAATCCCTCCGCAGGATCAAACGACAGTTCGCTGACCTCAGGGATGCCCTTGATGTCGATGACAAGTTCAGTCTCCAGCCTCCGCTCGCGCAGGGCGACAATCAGATCGGTGCCACCGGCCAGAATGCGAGCACGCCCATCGTGCTGGAGCAGCAACGTCGCTGCATGCTCGGCATTATGGGCACGGATATAGCGGAATGGCTGCATGGTAACCTCCAAGCTTGAAGCGCTTCGCAGCGGGCGGGTTTCTGTTCACAGCGCATCTGCTGCGAATCAGGTGTGGCAAGAGGCGGATTGCCGCTGGACTGCGGGCACCGCACTACATTGTGTCCGTACAGACGACGGAACGATCCATACCGGTTTGGTTTGTATCAGATCGTGATTCAACTGGCTGGTTTTACTTGTGTTCGCACAAGTGTAATGAAGTAAGCAGAATTGTCAAAATGGATGAATCTGCACGGGTGATTCCAATTCGCATTGCCCCTCATGCGTCGAAGCGCGCAAAATTCCCTGACAGCCGAGTGATATACTGAGAAAAGGAGAGCGTCCTGTTTCCATCCGCGCTGGACGGCGATCCTCTGCCCACGATCCTCGTCCGATATTGGTGAAAGGGAGGC
>CAIRNL010000223.1 GCA_903879975.1 uncultured Chloroflexota bacterium
GAAGGATCAGAAACGCGCCAGATCATCACGGACTTGCCCATGCGCTTTCTCTTCGTCTCTGCACAACTGGCTGGCCACCTGGACTGGGGTGGCTACCTGCCAACGGCAGCCGAATTGCACCGTCGCAACCATGCCGTGCTATGGGCGTCAGGCGAGGGGGTGGCCGAAGTGGTGGCGGCAGCAGGTGTGCCGTTTGCTGCGCTGGCTGAGACGGGCTGGCGCTGGCCGCCCCCACCGCCCATCCAGCGGCCGGAGGGGATGGACGACGCCGCCTGGCATCTGCTGCGTGCTGGGCGAGCGCTGGATCAGTGGCTCGACCCACCACGCGTGGCCGCTGCAGTCGACGAGTTATCTGCCGTCGCCGCCGCTTTTGCCCCAGATGTGATCGTCAGTGAAGTCTTCGTCGCTGCGGCCGGCATCGTGGCCGAACAACGAAGCGTGCCCTTCGTCGTGGTGGGCTGGCCGGCCGTTGCGGCAGCGCTCAGCCCAGCGACCAGCCCACTGATCACAGCGGCGCGCGCGCGGCTGGACAGCCTGCTGGCGCACGCGCGCGTGCGCGGCGCCAACTTCGCCGTGGATGGCCCGCCGGCACTGCGATCGCCGCTGTTGCATCTCACCTTTTGGAGCGACAGCTGGTACCGCGGGATCAGCCTGCTGCCCCAGACGCGCCATATGGGCGGGCTGCCACTGGACGCCCTGCCAGCCGATCCAGCCCTGCCTGACGACCGTCCTGGCGTTGTGATCACGCTGGGCACCAGCTTCCATTACGACCCTGCCTTTTTCCTGGGCGCCGCGCACGCCGCTGAGCGCCTGGGCTGCCTGCCGCTCCTCCTGCTCGGCCGCGTCCCTGGTGCCACAGAATACGCTGGCTGGCTGCGCCAGTTGCCAGCCGGCAGCGCCGTGCGCTCGACCGTCGATCTGCGCAGCGTGTTGCCGTACGCCGCGGCTGCGATCCACCATGGCGGCGCGGGCACGACCCACGCACTGGTACGCGCGGCGGTGCCGCAGATCGCCGTACCCCACGCAGCAGACCAGATTCACCAGGCGCAGGGGCTGGCGCGTACGGGTGCCGGGCTGCACATCCCGCCCAAAGAAGTAACCGTCGAGCGGCTAGAGGCTGCACTCGCGGCCATTCTGCCCGATCTGGCAGCGGTGCGAGCGAATGCGGCCGCGCTGCGCGATGCGTTGGCGGCATTGGGTGGGGTTCCCGCTGCTGTTGCCGCCTTGGAGCAGATCACCGGCCGGTGCGTGTGAGCATGGCTGGTGGGCCATCTGAGGTATTCTCCACATATTGTTTCTGTCCTTGTAGGCAACGTTCCAGGAGGTCGATGTGCGCGCACTTGTAGAGCGAATCCAGGCAGAAGGCCGCAATCTCGGTGGCGGGATCCTGAAAGTCGACGGCTTTGTCAATCATCAGCTCGACCCAATGCTGACTATGGATATGGGACGCGCCTTCGCCAACGCATTTGCGCGGCGTGGCGTGGCCGGCATTACCAAGATCATCACTGCTGAGGTGAGCGGTATCGCCCCGGCACTGACAACGGCCATGGTGCTCGATGTGCCGATGATCTATGCGCGCAAAACACGACCCATCACCATGCCCGAGGGCTACTACTCAGCACAGGCGCCCAGCCATACCAAAGGCGGCATTGTCGACCTGATCGTGTCGCCTGAATACCTGACAACCGACGACCGCGTGCTGCTCATCGACGACTTTCTGGCTACAGGGAAAACCATCGCGGCGCTGGTGACATTGGTGGCGCAGTGTGGCGCCACGCTTTGTGGCATCGGCTGTATCATCGAGAAAACCTTCGAAGGCGGCCGCACGCACCTGGCGCACCTCGGCGTGCCCATCGTCTCGTTGGCGGCCATCACCAGCATGGAAGGGGATGAGATCGTCGTAGCCAATCCTGCCGGAACAGAAGCTGAACCCTGATAGGTGAAAGAAAGCAGCGCAACGGTAGGGGCAGAGATCAGAGGCCAGACCGTGCGTAGAGTTCGGGTCGCCGATCCTCAAAGACTGGGATACGTTGGCGGACAGTGTCGACAAGCGCCAGATCGATCCGCACAGTGAGCAACGCTTCGGTCTCACCGGCCTCGACAAGCGCCTCGCCCCACGGGTCGATCACAGCCGATGAGCCAAAGAAGGTCGCCGGGCCGGTCGTGCCGATGCGGTTGAATGCGGCCACGAAACACTGGTTCTCGATAGCGCGGGCACGCAGCAGCGTCTGCCAGTGTGTGCGACGCGGATGTGGCCATTCAGCTGGAATCAGCATGAGGCGGGCGCCAGCCAGCGCATAGCCCCGCAAGAGTTCAGGAAAACGCAGGTCGTAGCAGATAGCCAGCCCGGTCTTCCCCCACGGCAGATCGAGGATGACACTCTCTTCGCCGGCCGTCAGGTACTTCTCCTCGTCCATCAGGCGGAAGAGGTGCATCTTGCGGTAGGCGCCCACCAACGTACCGTCCGGGGCGTAGAGGGACAGGCAGTTCGAGAAGCGGCCTGCGCGCGCCTCGAGCAGCGATCCGGCAACATACAGGCCGTGATCCGCAGCCATCTGTGCGACGCGGCCAAACCAGCCACCGTCGGCAGGAGTCTGTGCCAGCGGGCTGGCCAACGTCGCAGCCTGGTCAAGGGCATAGGCAGTGCTCCACAGTTCCGGCAGCAGCACCAGATTACTGCCCCGGCGCGCGGCTTCGGCGACCATGGCGGCGGCACGCGCAAAATTGGCTTCGGGATCGGCAATGCGGCAGTCGATCTGGGCAAGAGAGAGAGTGATTTCGGTCGTCATGGATTGGCACTAGCTCCGGTAGGGTGATTCAGTCGTCCTGATCGGGCAGCACTTCAACGGTGGCGCCGGGCGCCGGCTGCGTGTATTCGCCCAGCGCGCTGCGCGATGGCGTGGCGGAGAGGGCACCGGCATTCTTGGCAGGCGTTCGCTGGGGGGGGCGTGCTGCGTTGACCGTCAGGCGCTCGGGCCGTGCCCGGCGCCCGCCACGGAGGGCGACGACGATGCCCACCAGCACCAGCAGCAACGGCCACCCGCGCAGCAACGGCGACGTTTCCCCGCCCTCCGGCGCAGCAATCAGCGCGGCAAAGACAAGCAACACGCCACCCGGGATCACCGCCCACCACTGGCGACGATGCAGCAAGAAGAGTAGAAAGAAAACGGCACCCAGCCCGCCAAAAAGCAGCAACGCCAACCTATCCATGCTGGCAATCCACGCGCTCACGCCGATGACCAGGCCCAGCACAAGCAGAAAGCCGCCAGGGATCAGCGCCCACCAACGGCTGCTGCGATCGAGCAGGTAGACGTGGGTGAAGGCCAGCGCCAGTCCAAAGAAAACCGTGGCGCCGAGCCAGCGTTGGTCGACCGCCATTGTGCTCAGCACCAGCACCCCGGCGAGCCCTAACAGGGTCCAGCCAGGGATCACACGCCACCAGTCAGCGGGTGTGCGGGCGAAAGTGCCAAAGAAGATGATCGCAGCCGCGACAAAGGTGCCGGCCAGAATGAACTCGACGAGCGGCGAATAAGGCGCGAGAAGGCTGAACTCAAAGAGCAGCAAGAGCGCGCCGCTGGCGATGAGCGATATAGCCCACACAATGGAACGCAGACGCGGATCAGACATAGCAGAGTGCGAACGACTGCATCAACGTTCTCCAACGGATTTGCGACCGGCAAACACTACGGCGCCACAGGCAGCGCAGCAACGTCGACGGACAGATCGGCGGTAGCGGCCAAAATCCAGCCGACCTGTCCGTCGGCCAGTTGCACTTGCAGCCACAGATTGTCGGCGCTGCGTGCGGTCACGGGCAGCACCGAGCCCATCGCAAGCGTTTCCAGTGGCTCGGCCCCGTCCAGGGGCTGCGGCCGCACATTGGAGCCGAGCAACGTGTTGATCATGGCACTTGCTGCGCCGTCCGTGGCGGCAGGCGTCGTCGCCAGGGCGGGCATTTCTTCGCCGACGACCGGCGCACTGTCGACATTTGACGACGCGTTGACAGCCGACCGAAACATCCAGGCGCGCTGGCTGTCAGGCAGCGTGACCTGAACCCACTCGTTGTCGGCCGATCGCCCCACAACTGGCAGCACTGCGCCATTCGGTACAATACCGATCACAGCGCCCTCTCGCGATGGCGTTGTGCGTGCATTGATGCCCAGCGTGTCAGAGATGGCAATGGCTGGCCCAGCCAGCGGCAGCGTGTTGGTATAGGGCGCAGCAGGCACAGCTGGGCCGATGGCCAGGTCATAGCCAAGGCCGGCGAGCGGTGCCGCAGGCGTTGGCTCGGCGCCTGTTTCTGCGGGGGGCGTTCCAGTCACCAGGACGAGCGCCGGCTGCACAGGCAGGGACGTCAGGTCGCCACCCGCAGTCACAAGGCCGGTCAAAATCCAGCCCTGCATGCCGTCGGCCAGGGTCACCAGCAGCCAGTCACCGGCTGCGGTACGTCCAGTTGCCGCCATCGTAGTGTTGAGCAGAGCCTGGCTCACGAGTTGGGCTTCTGGCGCAGGTTCGAGACGCACACTGCCGCCCGGATCTGCACTGACAGTGACCGGTACAGTCACACGTTCAGTCGCTGTGACCGCTGGGGCTGGCGCCGCAGCATCGGCGCCTTCGGAACTGACAGGCCCCAGTCCCAGTGTCGCACGGCGTGCATTCCACTCATCCAGGGTGATCTGGTCGCCGACACCGATGGTCATGAGTGCGGACGAAACCCAGGCCACCTGGTTATCGTCGAGAATGACCTGCAGCCAATCGCCTTCGGCGCCGACCCAGGTCGTCCGCTCGCCATTATTGAGCAAGCGAATAATTTCTGCCTCCGTAGAGGGACTGCGGCGCGCATTAACGCCCGCCGCCTCATTCACCGAGGCAACACGCAGGGTGATCAAGGCCGGGGTTGGCGTCGGTTCAGGACTCGGCGTGGGCGGGACGGACGTAGCCGTAGGCTCGACGGTAGGCGTTGCCGTTGCTACGGTTGCCGGCGCGGCCCCTTCCATTGCTGCAGTTGGCTCGACAGCGGGTGTTTCCGCCGCAGGTCCCAGTGAAATGGGGCCGATCTGCAAGTTGTCCAGGCCAAAACGGTTGAACGAAACGAAGCCGACATAGCCCAGGGCCACTAGCAGCGCAACAATTACGATCGACGGCAACACCCAGTTACGGCCAGAGCGCGTGGCCGGCCGCTGATACGCCACCGGCTGCCAGACTGATGGCGTCTGAACCGACGGCTGGAGTTGCATGTGCTTGTCGATCTGCTGTTCGTCATCTTGCAGTTTCCACTGCTCCAGTGGTTCACCACCTTGTTCGAGCTGCCAATTCTTCAATGGATCATCTTTGCTCATGGGTGCTTTGTTCTTTCGATGGGAGTATCCCAGCTGGTACGTTGTCCGAGCAACACATATTGGATCGCTTGAATTGCAAACAGGAGTGTGAGCAGACTCCAGGCAAAGGTCTGCCACCAGGGGGCGGGCCAGGCCGATGTTGCGCCCGACAAAGCCATGCCGCCACAAAACAGGACGAATGAAATACAGAGCGGCGCCAGGGTACGCGCCACGCTGAGGGTGCGCGCCCATTTCCACCCATGTTCATTGCGATACCAGCTCATATAACTCATTGTCGCCAGCGCGCCGGCAAGCCCCAACACCCACAGACTATCAAACAAAAGTGATGGTAACGTGATCATGGTAATGTGGAATTGCGGTGAGGTGTCAGCCTACTACTCTTACCCTGTCGAACGTCAACTACCTTGCACAATGCCGGGATACAGCCGCCTAGAACCGGAGGGTCCCAAATCGTTGGCTCGCCAATCATTCGGTATACATCCACCCGAAACCATCAAGTTGACGTCGTATTTCTCTAGATATAGTATACACACAATGAACGATTTCGAAAACAACGACGAGCAAAGCGGGTGTGTCACCGATCGTTGGCACATCCCTGATCCTGGGCGCTCGACCCCTGATGGGTCAAGCGCCGAGTACCGAGAGCGCTCTCGCCTCCCATGTGGTACGCAGCCGGCCAGAACCACCTGGTTTCGGGACCTGCACAGCGCGCCCCACTCCGCCGCCTATCATGCTGATCGGCATTGATGCGACCCGTGCACTGCGGGCGCGTCGCACCGGCACCGAGCGCTACTCGCTAGAGATCATTCGGTGC
>CAIRNL010000224.1 GCA_903879975.1 uncultured Chloroflexota bacterium
CACCATTGGCGTTTCGGCGGGGCTGCTCATCGCCGCCTTGCTGAGCTTTCCGGTCTCGCGCCTGCCGGCGCCTTTCGGCAACGTCGTGCCGCTGATCCTCGTCTTCATGTTCGGCTACCTGGGCGCTGCCGTGCTGGTGCTGCGCCAGCGCGACTTTTTCTCTTTCCTGCGCAATTCGGGGAAGGCTGAGGAACACTCTACCACAGCCACCGACACAGCGGGCCTGCCGTTGTTTCTGGACACGAGCGTCATCATCGACGGGCGCATTGCCGACATCGCCCGGACCGGTTTCCTGCTGGGCACACTGACGGTGCCGCGCTTTGTACTCAACGAACTACAGTACATCGCTGATTCAGCGGACAGTCTACGCCGCAACCGTGGCCGGCGCGGGCTGGAGGTACTCGACAAACTCCAGAACACGCCCGAGGCGAAGATTGTGTTCATCGACCAGGATGCGACAGAGGCCCATCAGGTGGACGACAAACTGGTACGACTGGCGCGCCAGTCGGGCGGGCTGATCATTACCAATGACTACAATCTGAACCGCGTCGCCCGTCTCCAAGGCGTGCGCATTCTCAACATCAATGAGTTGGCGAACGCCGTCAAGTCCGTCTATTTGCCTGGAGAAGAGATTCCGCTGAAAATTATCCAGGAAGGGAAAGAGACTGGGCAGGGCGTGGGCTATCTGGAAGACGGCACCATGGTGGTCGTCGAAAATGGCCGGCGCTACCTGAACCAGGAGGTGCTAGTGCAGGTGACGAAGGTTTTACAGACCAATGCCGGCCGTTTGATCTTTGCCACACCGGAATAACTCAAGCAGACAGGACTTATCATGGCGCTTCGTATCTACAACACCCTCACCCGGCAGACCGAGGAATTTACGCCTGCCGAGCCCGGCAAGGTGAGCATGTACGTGTGCGGGCCGACAGTCTACGCCGATGCGCACATCGGCCATGCCATGGCGGCGATCATTTTCGACACTGTGCGCCGCTACCTGACTTACAAAGGCTACCGCGTGCGCTTCGTCACCAATTTCACCGATGTCGACGACAAGATCATTCGGCGTGCGAATGAGCAGAAGCGCGACCCGATTGAACTTGCCAACCACTATGCCGGGGAGTACCTGCGCCACCTGAGCGATCTCAACGTGTTGAGGGCCGACGTGTACCCACGCGTGAGCGAGGAGATGGGCTGGATCACCCAGATGATCGGCGGCCTCGAGGAGGGGGGCTACGCCTACCGGCTCGACGGCGACGTCTACTTCCGAGTGCAGAAGGATGCCGACTACGGTCAGCTCAGCGGGCGCAGGCTCGAGGAAGGCATGAGCGGGACGCGCGTCGAGGAGGATGCGCGCAAGGAGCATCCCGGCGACTTTGCGCTGTGGAAGTCAGCCAAGCCCGGCGAGCCCTCCTGGGAGAGCCCTTGGGGGCTGGGGCGTCCCGGCTGGCATATCGAGTGCTCGGCCATGTGTCTGCACCACTTGGGCAAAGTCGTCGACATCCACGGTGGCGGCAACGATCTGATCTTTCCGCACCACGAGAACGAGATTGCGCAAAGTGAGAGCTACACAGGCCGGCAGTTCGCCCGCTACTGGATGCACAACGGTATGCTGCAACTGGCCGGCGAAAAGATGAGCAAATCGCTCGGCAACCTGATCACCATCGACCAGTTTCTCAGGGCGCACAGCGCCGATGCGCTGCGCCTGTTGATCTTCACCGGCCACTATCGCAAGCCAGTGGTCTACAGCGCTGAGACCGTCGAGAGCGCTGAACGCAGCCTGGCGCGCCTGCGCAGTGCGCTACGTCCGGCACAGGGCAACGCCAGCACAGGGGATGCGGTCGACAAGCTGCGCGTGGCCAGCGAAGAGGTGCGCGCCGACTACATTGCTGCGATGGACGACGACTTCAACACAGCGGGCGCGCTGGCCACCCTTTTCGAGTTGGTGCGTGCCATCAACACGGCGCGCACGTCCGGCGTGACAGGCCCCTTTTACACGGCTGCCCAGCAGACGTTGCGCGAACTGGCCGGCATCCTGGGCCTTACGCTGGAGGAAGCGGCTGTCGCCGGCGCCAATGAGGTAGCGGCGCGGCCTTTCATCGAGCTGCTCGTGGCCGTACGCGGCGACCTGCGTGCAGCGCGCCAGTGGGCGCTGGCGGACAAAGTGCGCGATGGGCTGAAGGGTCTGGGCGTCACGATGGAGGATAGTGCGGACGGCACCAACTGGCGGTTTGAGAACGAATGAGCGAGCTACTCTATGGGCGCCACGCCGTCAGCGAGACCCTGAGAGCCAGCCGGCGACGATTCTACCGCCTCTGGGTCGAGAGCAAGCAGGGGAACGACACGCCGCCGCGCTCCGGCCCGATTGGCGACATCATTGCGCAGGCTGAAGGAGCCGGCGTCCCTGTGCGTGCGGTACGCGGTGGCCTGTTCGACAAACTGCGCGACGAGCGCAGCAATGCGCAAGGTGTGGCATTGGAGGTGGGGGACTACCCCTATGTCGACCTAGAGGCGTGCCTAGCGCGTGCGCGCCAGGCGGGGGAGGCGCCGCTGCTGCTCATTCTCGACCATCTGCAAGATCCGCAGAACCTGGGCACGCTGATTCGTACTGCCGAAGCCATGGGCGTGCACGGCATCCTGATTCCCGAGCGCCGTGCAGCGCGTGTCACAGCGGCGGTGAGCAACGCCAGCGCCGGCGCCGTCGAACATCTGGCCGTGGCGCAAGTCGTCAACATCAACCGTGTGATCGACGACCTCAAGAAGCGCAACATCTGGGTGGCGGGGCTGGACGGTGCGCAGGAGACGCCGGAGCTGGCGCGGGCCAGGCTGGACGGCGCGCTGGCGGTTGTTGTCGGCAGCGAAGGTGAGGGACTCAGCCGCCTGACGCGCGAGAAGTGCGACTTTCTCGTGCGCATTCCGATGCTGGGTCGCGTCGAGAGCCTCAACGCCTCGGTAGCGGGCAGCATTGTGCTGTACGCTGCGCGCCAGGCGCGGCGGCCCAGCGTGTAACGCTGCGGGTCGGCACGCCATGGAGTTCCGCTTCTGCCCGCTCTGTGCCACCCCGCTTGACCGGCAGGTGAGCGGGGATCGTCTGCGCCCCAGCTGCCCGCGCTGCGCCTATACCCAGTATCGCAACCCGACCGCCGGTGTCGCCGTCATTGTGCGCCGGGAGGACGGTGCGCTGTTGCTCGGCCGCCGCGGCCCCGATGCCCGTTTTGGCGCCGGCCAGTGGTGTATTCCGTGCGGCCATGTAGAATGGGATGAAGACGTACGCGCAGCTGCCGTCCGCGAATTCGCCGAAGAGACTGGACTGACTGTGCGGCTGACCGCGATCGCCGCCGTCGAGTCCAACTTTCACGATGCCCGCCAGCACACTGTGGGCATCTGGTTTCACGGCGTCATCACCGACGGCAATCTGAATCCCGGCGACGATCTGGTCGAGTTGGCCTGGTTCACCACCGATATCCTACCTGTCCTGGCCTTTGCCACCGATCGGCTTGTTATCCAACGGCTGGACGCGCCATGAATATTCGGCTGCTCGATGCATCGCACCCGCGCTGGGGCAGCGAACTGGAGCGGCTGGGTGTACTTCTCCAGCAAGGGGC
>CAIRNL010000225.1 GCA_903879975.1 uncultured Chloroflexota bacterium
GTACTCGACGCCGGCAGCGGCGCCGGCCACACTGCGCTGGCCATCGCTCCATTTGCCGGCCAGGTCACCAGTGTGGACCTGTCAGCAAGCATGCTGGCGCAAGGCCGCCATCTGGCCAACGAGCGCGGCCAGACCAATGTGCGCTTCGAGGTCGGCGACGTGGAGGCGCTGACCTTTGAGGACGGCAGCTTCGATATTGTGACTGCGCGCTACAGCGCGCACCATTGGCCACACCCGCAGGCTGCGCTGCGTGAGATCTACCGCGTGCTGCGACCAGGCGGGACCTTTGTACTCTCGGATATCGTCAGCTACGACGACTTTACGGCCGACACACACCTGCAGGCTATCGAATTGCTGCGCGATCCCTCGCACGTACGCGACCACACGGCGGCGCAGTGGTTGGCCATGTTGGCCGCGTGCGGTTATGCTGCTCAGGTCGTCTTCACGTGGGGTGTACGCTTGCAGTTCGACAACTGGGTGGAACGCATGGCGACGCCGCCAAACGCAGTGGCGATGTTGCGTGCCCTACTCGCCGGTGCCCCGGCTGAGGTGCGGGCTCTGCTGCAGGTCGAAGAGGACGACTCCTTTACCTTGCAAGGTGCGCTCATCAAAGCCATCAAGCCGGCAGTGTAGCGTGCCCACAACCGAGCAGACCATGCTTTCAACGATCGATTCGACACAGACACGTCGCGCCGAATTCTGGCAGGGGATCAAGACGACCTTCCCGCTTGTCGTGGGCGCGATCCCTTTTGCCATCATCTTTGGCGCGCTCGCCGTGAACAGCGGGCTTAGCGTAGCAGCCACCGTGGCCATGTCGGCCTTTGTCTTCGCCGGGTCGTCACAATTCGTGGCGGCCGGCCTGGTGGCCGGCGGTGCAGGCGCGTTCATCATCATCTTGACCACCTTTGTTGTGAACCTGCGCCATAGCCTCTACAGCGTAACGCTGGCGCCACACATGAAACACCTGCCCCAGCGCTGGCTGGTGCCGCTGGCCTTCTGGCTCACCGACGAGAGCTTCCTGGTCGTAGCCGAACGCTTTCGTCAGCCGGACAATTCGCCGTACAAGCACTGGTTCTTCCTAGGATCGGCGATCTTCATGTACCTCAATTGGCAACTTTTTACCTGGATCGGCATAGCTGCCGGCCAGACGCTGCCCAACCCAGCCAGCTGGGGGCTCGACTTTGCACTTGTTGTGACCTTCATTGGAATGCTGGCGCCAGGCTTGCGCAGCCGTCCGGTGATCGCCTGTACGTTGGCTGCCGGTACGACGGCGTTGCTGCTGGCCGGTCTGCCCAACAAGCTGGGTCTCATAGCAGCGACATTAGTCGGGGTGGCTGCCGGGATGCTGGCCGAGCGCGGGCGGTCTGTACGATGATGTCGCTCCAAGAAGCCGTTCTGGTGGCAGGCATGGCAGCCGTTACCTTTCTCGTGCGCTGGCCCGTACTAGCGCTGTTCAGCCGCATCAACCTGCCGCGTCCCGTGTTGGACGGCATGAAATTCATCCCGCCTGCAGTGCTGACGGCAATCGTCGTGCCGGCCATGCTGATGCCTGCGGGCAGCCTGGAGATCGATATCGCCAATGCCTACCTGGTAGCCGGCATGGCGGCCGGTATCATCGCCTTTCGCACGCGCAACCTGCTGCTGACCATCGTACTCGGAATGGCCCTCTTCCTATTCTGGCGCTGGCTCTGGTAGCATAAAAGTATGTATACCAACGGAGTCAACCTTCATATCGTCATGGCCGGCCCGTCCAACGGGCCGCTCGTCCTCCTGCTGCACGGCTTCCCGGAATTCTGGTACGGCTGGCGCAAGCAGATTCCAGCGCTGGCGGCAGCCGGTTATCATGTCTGGGCGCCGGATCAGCGCGGCTACAACCACAGCGACAAGCCGGCGGGCGTTGCGGCGTACGACATCGAGACGCTGGCAAAGGATGTCGTCGGCCTCATTGACGCATCGGGGCGCGATCAAGTCTATCTCGTCGGCCACGACTGGGGTGCAGCAGTCGCCTGGTGGGTGGCAGGCCGCTACCCGGAACGCATCCAAAAGCTGGCAATCCTCAACGTGCCGCATCCAGCCGTGATGCAGCGCACGATCTGGGAAGATTCCGATCAGCGCAAGAAGAGTTGGTACATCTTCTTCTTTCAGCTGCCGTGGCTGCCCGAAAGAAGCCTGAGCCACCACAACTACGCCAACGCGATCCGCGCCCTGCAAAGCAGCAGCCCACGTGGCGCCTTTCACGCCGACGATCTGGTCGCCTACCGCCAGGCATGGTCGCAATCGGGCGCGCTGACGAGTATGCTGAACTGGTACCGCGCGGCCGTGCGTACCCAGGGGATGAACGTGACACTGGGCCGTATCCCCGTGCCGACGCTGATGATCTGGGGCGCCAACGACACTGCCCTCAGCCGGCGCATGGCACAGCCGAGCATCGAATTCTGTGACGACGGACGCCTGGTCTTCCTGGAAGAGGCCAGCCACTGGGTACAGCACGAAGAGCCGGAGACCGTCAACCGCCTGCTCCTGGAGTTTCTGGGGGACACACGATGAGCGCTGCTCATCCAACCACGCCGTTCCGCAAGCCGGCATATGGCGGAGGAAGTTTTGCCGATATCCCGCCCTATGTATTGCAGTTGTTTTCAGGCCAGAGCGACGCGGCGATACCCCCGCGCGGTTTTCCGGCGCCAGGCGCTCGCTTCCAGCGCGTCATCACGATCTTTATTGATGCTTTTGGATGGCGCTTCTTCGAGCGCTTCCAGGATCATCCCCTGCTGCGCCGCTTTGCCACGACCGGCAGTGTGGCCCAGCTGACATCGCAGTTTCCCTCTACCACCAGCGCGCATGTGACCACCCTCTACACAGGCATGCCAGTTGGGCAGCATGGCGTCTTCGAGTGGTTCTACTACGAACCTCAGATTGATGCTGTCATCGCGCCCTTGCTCTTTTCCTACGCCGGCGATGAAAGCCGCGAAACACTGGCCCAGCAGGGCATCGATGGGGCGGCGATCCTCCCAGCGGGCCAGATGAACGCACGGTTGCTCCGCCAGGGAGCACGCACCTACCTGCTCCAGCCGCGCGAGTTTGCTCGCTCCACGTACTCGACGATGATGGGGGGCGGCGCGCGTATCATCCCGTACATCACAGTGGCGGAGTCATTGGCCCAAGTGACACAAGTCATGCAGAACATTGATGGGCCAGCATGGATTGTGGACTACATCGGCGCCTTCGATGCAGTCTGCCACCTGCACGGGCCAGACAAACCGCAGAGTGACGCCGAGCTCGATGCGTTGCTGACGCTGATCGATCGCTGGCTGGTACGTGACATTCTTGGCCGTTTCGCAGATACGCTGGTCATGCTCATTGCCGACCACGGCATGGTAGAGACGGATGTACCGAACATGCTCTATGTGGACCAGGCGCCGCTCTACCGCCGGCTGCACCCACTGCTCCGCACCACGGCGCGCGGCGAGGTGATCGCACCGGGCGGTTCGTGTCGCGACCTGTTCGCCTATGCCCGGCCTGAGCACCTGGAGGAAGCGCATGCCCTGCTTTCGGCCATCGTCGGAGATCGCGGCGAAGTACAGCTAGCCAGCGCGCTCATCGGGCAGGAGTATTTCGGGCCGGGCGCTATCGCGAAGGAGCTACACGCGCGCATCGGCAACCTGGTCGTCCTGCCGTACGCAGGAAACGGCATCTATTGGTTTGGCGACGGACGCTTCCGCCAGCGCTACTGGGGCAATCACGGCGGACTCAC
>CAIRNL010000226.1 GCA_903879975.1 uncultured Chloroflexota bacterium
GGAGACACGCCAGGACGCTGAATCGCGCGCCTTCTGGAAGTTCTTCCTGATCCGCCGTCTCTACGAACGTGGCTATGCACGCCAGGACATTCTCAATTTGTTTCATTTTGTCGATTGGCTGCTGTGGCTGCCTGAGAAGCTGGACCAGCAATTCAAGCAACAGATCGAGCAGTTGGAGGTACAGACACAGATGCGTTACATCACCAGTATCGAACGGCTTGCCCGTGCAGAGGGGCGTGAAGAAGGGCGTGCAGAAGGACGTCAGGAAGGACGAGAAGAGGGGCGCGAAGAGGGGGCCCTTCGCTTACTGCTGCATCTGCTCGAACATCGTTTTGGTGAGCTGCCAGATGCAGTGGTTGAGCGGGTGCATCGCCTGTCGCTTGCACAGATGGAGGTACTGGTCGACCCGGCGCTCAGTGCAGAATCGCTCGCTGTATTCGCTGCCAATCTGCCGGAGGAGCGCTCGGCCGATTGAAACGAAGTGCGCGGATGTCAGAGATTGACGGGTCTTCGCAGAATCGATCTGTTGTCTCCTTCCTCGCTTACCAGGCAGGACTGTAGTGGACCCAGGAATTTGGACAATCAAAACGGCTGAAATAAAGTCCTGAACTACCCTGCGCAAACCGTATTGCGCGACCTGGTGGTCTGTCCATGGTGAATGTTGAGCCGGCGCGCCCATGTGTCATCTTTTTGCACGTCACGTGCGAACGAAACGATAACAATGGACGGCCTACGAGTTACACGTCACGAGACACACGTCACGAGACACACATTAGGAGACATATATAACGCGTGACTCGTGGCGGGGTAGATTGCGTCATACGCCGCTGAAGGCACTAAATCCTCCATCCACGGCGACAACGACTCCGTTGACGAAGCACGCACCGGGGCTACACAGCCAGATCAACGTGCTCAACAATTCATCGGGTGTGCCGAAACGTCCAGCCGGCGTGTGGTCGATAATCGTCTTGCCGCGCGGCGTCAGCGAGCCGTCCGGGTTGAGCAGCAGTGCACGGTTCTGTTCGCCCACAAAGAAGCCGGGTGCGATGGCGTTGACGCGCAGCCCGGCACCGCAGGAGCGCGCCAGCTCGACCGCCAACCAGCGCGTGGCATTTTCGACCGCAGCCTTGGCCAGCCCATAGCCAACGACGCGCGTCATGGCCCGCTGCGCGGCCATCGAGGAAATATTGACGATACAGCCGCTGCGACGGCGCGCCAGCTCGGCGCCGAAGATCTGGCTGGGGAGCAACGTACCCTGCAGATTGAGCGCAATCACCGGCTCCATCCCTTCAACCGGCAGGTTGAAAAACGTCTCGCCGGGTGGAAGGGTGGCAGAAGGCAGGTTGCCGCCTGCGGCATTCACCAAGATATCAATCCCATCCCAAGCCTGAAGCAGCCGATCGCGTGCCTGCTCGAGTTGGCCACGCGCCAGCACATCCGCAGGCAACGCAAGTCCAACGCCGCCTGCAGCTTCAATTGCGGCGACGGTGGCCTGTGCCTGGGCGTGGCGGCGTCCAATCACGGCAACCCTGGCGCCGGCGCGCGCCAACCCCACGGCCATCGCACCGCCGAGCACGCCAGTCCCCCCGGTGATGACCGCGACCTTGCCCTCCAGACTGAACAACTCCTGCAAAAAAACCATCTTTTGCCTCCCTTCCCTTGGCCGAAGAAGCGGCGCATCCGATTGACCCTATCAAAGAACCATCACAGGGTGGACCCAGGTAGGGCGCCGGATAATGACCGGCCAGCGGCGCGAATTCATGGCTATAGGTGCTCTCGTCTACCGTAGAGAGGATCAGACGAAAGCGTGGCGACGTTCCGAGTACCCGGCACGCGCCCCGGCATGCCGGGCAGTTTCGGCGGAAAAACAACGGTCTGGCGAACGCTGCCAGAGCGAACTGTGCATCCTGCCAATCTCGTCTATCCCTTGCCTACGCGCTGTAGGTGCTGGCGGTGACATTGCCGCCCGTCCCCGTCCAGTTGGTGTGGAAAAACTGGCCGCGCGGGCGATCCATGCGCTCGTAGGTATGGGCGCCAAAGTAGTCGCGCTGTGCCTGCAGCAGATTGGCCGGCAGCGAGGCATGGCGATAGCCGTCGAAGAAAGCCAGTGCGCTCGACAGCGCCGGCGCCGGAATCCCGAGCTCGACCGCTTGCGCCACCACCCGACGCCATGAAGCCTGTGCCGCCTCGACCTGGCTCTGGAAGTAAGGGTCCAGTAGCAGGTTAGTCAGGTCTGGGTTGTGATCAAACGCTTCTTTGATCTTGCCGAGGAAGACCGAGCGGATGATGCACCCTCCACGCCACATCAGCGCGATCCCGCCGTAATTCAACTGCCAGCCGTATTCAGCGGCTGCGGCGCGCATCAGCATATAGCCCTGGGTATAGGAGATGATCTTGGCAGCGTACAGCGCCTCGCGCAGGTCGTCGATAAAAGCCTGGGCATTGCCGTCGAAACGCGCTGGGGGGCCGGAGAGCACCTGAGCGGCGGCAACTCGCTCCTCCTTGAGCGCCGACAAGGAACGCGCCATCACGGCCTCGCCGATCAAGGTCAAGGGAACACCCATCTCGAGGGCGGAGATGACTGTCCATTTGCCAGTGCCCTTTTGACCCGCAGCGTCCAGGATACGATCGACCAGCGGATGGCCGTCTTCATCGCGAAAGGCCAGGATATCGCGTGTGATTTCGATCAGGTAGGAATCGAGCTTGCCCTGGTTCCATTCGGCGAAGACTCGGTGCATGGCATCGGCGTCCAGCCCCAACCCGTCCCTGAGCAGTTGGTAAGACTCACCGATCAACTGCATATCGCCGTATTCGATCCCGTTGTGCACCATCTTGACGAAGTGACCCGAACCGTCGCCGCCAACCCAGTCGCAGCAGGGCGAACCATCTTCCACCTTGGCCGCCACGGACTGGAAGATCGGCTGCACATGCGGCCAGGCGGCTGGCGAGCCGCCCGGCATAATCGATGGGCCGTGGCGCGCGCCCTCCTCGCCGCCAGAAACCCCGGCGCCGACGTAGAGTAGCCCTTTCGATTCTACATAGCGAGTGCGGCGGATACTGTCCAGGTAGTTTGAGTTACCGCCGTCGATGATGATGTCACCCGCTTCGAGATAGGGCAGCAGTTGTTCGATGAATTCGTCCACTGCCGGACCCGCTTTGACGAGCAGCATGACCCGCCGCGGGCGCTTGAGCAGGTTGACCAGTTCGGCAATGCTGTGGGCGCCGACGACATCGGTGCCTTGGGCTGTGCCGGCCAGGAATTCATCGACTTTGGAAACGGTGCGGTTGTAGACTGCCACGACAAACCCATGGTCATTCATGTTTAGCACCAGGTTCTGACCCATGACAGCCAGGCCAA